>NZ_JBSGUP010000038.1:0-27275 GCF_053607985.1 Streptomyces sp. NPDC055078 | reverse complement strand
GGTGTGGTGTCGCTGAGGTGGGGGTGGGGCGGGGTGGGGTGGGGCGGGGCGGGTCAGTCGGCCGGCTGCTGGGCGAGTACGGCCAGATGCAGGGCGAGGAAGTTGATCTCGGAGGCGGGGAGTTCGGCGCCCAGCTCGCCCCGGGCGCGGGTGGCGACGGCGCGGGCCCGCGTCACGGCCTCGGGGTGGTCGGCGAGTTCGGCCGCCACCTGATCGTCGGTACGGAACTCGGCGATCGGTTCGCCGTCGACCAGCCGGGTGAGGGCCATCATGAGATGGCTGGTCAGCATGCCCGCCGTCGCCTCGGTGACGGTCCGGCCCTCGTCCGCGAGTGCGGTCAGCTCGGCGGTGACGAAGTCGGCGACCTCGGGGCGGACCTGGCCGCCCTCGCGGAAGAGCCGGACGCGTTCGGCGAGTTGGTCGTCCATTCGATCCTCCCAGATTGAACAGTAAACAGGATTTTGGATTCTCAGCTCCGCAAAGACTGCGGCGCGGCGGATGTTGACGTTGGATCAGGTCGAAAGGATCGGCTCGGCGGGGTCAGGTCGGGGGGCGGGTCGGGGGGGATCAGGCCGACGGATCGGGTCGGCGGGCGGGGTCAGTACGACGGCATGCGATCGCCCCGCAGTACTTCGCTCTGGAGTGAGGTCACCAGCGACAGATCCAGCGCCTCGCGCACCGCGTTCAGCGCCTTCGCGCCCTCGGTCCGGCCGATGAGAGCCGCGCTGGAGTTGCGCAGCGCCAGCCCGCGGGTCACCTCGTCGCCCAGCGGCAGCACTTCGACATCCGCGTCGCCCGCGCCGAGTCGGCCCTGCACCTCATCGAGGTTCCATACGGTGGCGTCGGCCTGGTCGCGGGCGAGCAGGTCGCGCAGCTGCATATACGAGGACTCGACCCACTCGATGTCGTCCCGGCCCGCGAACGCGCGCTCGGCCAGAATCCGCTGGTCCTCGGATGTGTGGTCGACGGCCACCCGCAGGCCCGCAGTGCCGGGCGACGCGCCCTTGCGCAGCAGCAGGCCGTGCGCGCCCACATAGGTCGCCGGGCCGAAGTCGGCCAGCAGCTGCACGGGGTATTCCTCGATCAGCCGGTCGGCGGCGAAGCGGGAGAGGACGACCAGATCGACCTTGCCGTCGAGCAGGGCGGCCGTACGGGCCCCGGCGCCGCGCATAAAGGTGATCGCGAAGGGTGCGCCCGCCTCCTCGAACGCGGCCCGCAGCCCGGTGGCCAGGCCCTCGTACCGGCGCGAGTAGGGCAGGGGCATCGCGGCCAGCAGGGTGCCGAGGCCGGAGAGCCGCCAGAGCGTCGCGCGGTCCGAGCGGACCAGGAAGGTGCCCAGGTGGCCCCGGGCGGAGGTCTCGATCGCCCCGGCCTCCTCCAGCAGCTGGAGGGCGGCCTGAACCGTACCGTTCCCGCAGCCCAGCTCCTGGGCGAAGTCCCGCACCCGGGGCAGCCGGGTGTCCGCCTCGTGGTTCAGCAGCAGTACGGCGAGCTGCTGGGCCGCGAGACCGTTGCGGGTGAGGAAACGCTCGTCGAAACGGTTCACGCTTGGACAGTAACCAGGATTCTGGATACTGACAAGACCCCGCTGAACCCGGACTCCGCTGGGTACACCGCTGCATCCTTCGGCCTACCACCGGTTCCGACGTGCGCATGACGTATCGGGCCCGGGTGCGGGAGACCGTGGGAGGCATGAAGAACGAAATCATCCTGACCATCGGCTGGATCGCCGCGATCCAGGGCGGACTGGGAGCGGGCGGCCGGACCTTCGGCGACGGCGACTGGGGCCTGCTCCACAAGTGGTGGGACCTGCCCACCACCGGCTACCTCGTCATCCTCGTCGTCGGCGTGGTGCTGGCGCTCGCCGGAGAGGCGGGCCGTAAGCGCGCGCGGGCGTGAGCCCCCGTACAGCCTCGGGCGGGCCTCAGGCGATGTGCTCGGACTGCGACTCCTCCTCGAACCGCTGCTTGAAGTAGGGCATGGCCCGGCGCAGCAGCTCGGCGCTCCGGGCGTGCCGGATGCCGTGGACGTCCGAGAGGTGTATGTCGAGCTGCTCGACGGTGGGGTAGCCGCTCTGCTCGTACGCGTACGACTCGTAGACCGGGTAGGCCGCCTCGTAGAACTCCTGCTCCTCGGCGATCTGCTGCGCGTGCTCGGGCTGCTCCGGGAAGTCCGCGTCGGCGGGTTCGGCGGGTTGGTCGGGTTCGGCCAGTGCGGCCGGTGCGGCCGGTGCGGCCGGTGCGGCCGGTCGGTCGGCGGATTCGGCCGGCGCGGCGAGTTCTTCGAGTCGCTCCACCGCCGCGTACTCCACCGCCGCCGGGTCCTCGGCCCGCTCCCCTCGGTGCTCCCCCTGGCGCTGTCCGGGCAGACCACCGAGATCGCGGGTACGCCCCGGTCCCGCCGGGACCTGTACGGGCGTGGGCTCCAGACCCTCCACATAGGTGGGGTTGAACGCGCCCTTGTGCGCGTCCACGGGCACCTGCTGCGAACTGAACCAGGGGTTGGTGTACGGACCGGAGCCCTGATCCTGTGGCTGCCCCTGGTCCTGCGGCTGCCCCTGAGGCTGGGGGTGCTGCTGGGGCTGGTCGCTGTAGCCCTGGCCGGCGTATCCCTGGCCGGCGTATTCCCGGGACTCGTGAGACTCCTGGGGCTCCCGGGAGGCCATCGGGAGCTGGGGCTGAGCCGGGCCCCGGGCCGCCTTGTGCAGTTCGAGCCTCGGCTGGGGCGGCAGCAGCACCGGGTCAACGCCCGCCGCCGCGAGACGGGCGGCGGCCGTCTCGGCGAGCGGCACCCCGTACTTCGCCAGCCGCAGCGGCATCAGCGACTCCACCGGAGCCTTCCGGCGCCAGGACCGGCCGAACCGGGCCTGGAGTCTGGCCTGATAGATCAGCCGGTCCTGCTCCAGCTTGATGACCTGCTCGTACGACCGCAGCTCCCACAGCTTCATCCGGCGCCACAGCTTGAACGTCGGGACCGGCGACAGCAGCCAGCGGGTGATCCGTACACCCTCCATATGCTTGTCGGCGGTGATGTCCGCGATCCGGCCCACCGCGTGCCGCGCCGCCTCCACCGACACCACGAACAGCACCGGGATCACCGCGTGCATCCCGACGCCCAGCGGATCCGGCCAGGAGGCCGCGCCGTTGAACGCGATCGTGGCGACCGTGAGCAGCCAGGCCGTCTGACGGAGCAGCGGGAAGGGGATACGCATCCAGGTCAGCAGCAGATCCAGCGCGAGCAGCACCACGATCCCCGCGTCGATGCCGATCGGGAACCAGAGGGCGAAGTCGCCGAACCCCTTGCGCTCGGCCAGATCGCGCACCGCCGCGTACGAACCCGCGAAGCCGATCCCGGCGATCAGCACCGCGCCCGTCACCACGAGCCCGATCAGTATGCGGTGCGTGCGTGTCAGCTGCATCGCGGCCACCCGCGACCCCCTCCCGTAGTCGAAACGCAAGCCCCGAAGTGCGCGCCCGGTGGCGCGAATTCAGGACAGCGTTCGGGAACGCACGTTCCGGCGCACGGGGGTTCCCCGCGCAGCTGTGCCACGGGATGTGCGCCCAGGAACGGGTGTTCCCTTCCGGCCAGGGGCAGGCTACTTGTTGGCGGCCGTGACCGAGGCGACGGTCTCTTTCGCGGCGGTGGTCGCGTCCTTCGTCAGATCGGCCACGGCCGGGGGTTTTGAGCCCGCGTAGCCGGTTCCGTTGTAGGTCAGCGTGATGACGATGTTGTCCGTACGCGTCACGATCGTGACGTACGAGAAGTCCTCGCCGGTCTTCGTCAGCTGGTACGTGGTGGCGATGGCGGCTTCGCCGACACCGGGTGCGGGGGCGGTCTTCACCCCTTTCGCGCCGGGCGTCTTCTGGGCCTTGACGATCTCCTTGCCGTAGGTCTCCTCGGCGCGCTGCTTGCCGCTGAGGTTGAGCGACTGCTCGGAGGTGTAGCGCAGATAGGAGACATCGAGCCAGCGGTACTGCGAGCCCTTGACACCCTTGTCGTCCAGACCGTTCCACGAGCAGCTCGCACGGCTCATGGTGTCCGTGGACCGGCCGGCGGTGCCGCCCTTGACCTTGGTCTCGGGGACCAGTTTCCCGACGGTCTTCGAGGAGAGCGACTTGCAGGGGTCGGGGAGCTTGGCGAACTTCGCGGGCGCCACGGGCGGGGGAGCCGTCGACTTGGGGAGAGCGGTGCCCTTCGAGGAGTCCTTGGGGCCGGGGCTCGCGGACTTGTCGCCCTTGGCGGGCTTGTCGCCGGAGCCCGACGAGCAGCCGGAGGCGACGAGCATCACCGGGACGGCTGCGCAGGCGAGTATGCGGGCGAGTCGCGGGGCTGTTCGGTGCATGATTCCTTCAGTCGTGTGTGTCGTACGTTCACTCCGGCCGGCGAGGCCACGGTACGCGGAGGAGGCGCCGGCGGGTGTGGCCCCGGTTACCTTGTGGGGCCCGGTGCCGCACGTTGCCGCCGGGCGCCGCCGGTTCTGCGGGGATGTCAGTCGCTGAACTTCTCGACCAGGTTCCGGGCCAGGCTCTGGGCCTTTTCCTGGAGTTCCCGGCTGTCGGGGATCTCCGTCGTACGGGCGGACTGCTCGGTGTAGAGGACCGTCACCATGACGTTCGATGTGCGGAACACCACGCTGACTGTGCGGCGCTGGGCGGTGGATCCGGTGCCCGCGTCGCTGAGCACATCATTGAGGAAGGCGGCGTCGCCGAGGGAGTCCAGCAGCCGGGGCGCCAGGCCGTCCGGGGTGCCCTCCGCGGTTCCGTCGGTTCCGTCGGGGCCGTCGGTGCCGCCCGGAGCGGTGGCACCCGGTGCGGTGCTGCCGTCCGTGCTGCCGTCCGTACTGTCGGCGGAGGGGGGACCGGTCGAGGTGCCGGTCGGGGTGCCCGCCGGGGTGGAGGCGCTGCCGGACGGTTTGCCCGCCGGGGGTGCGGTCTCTTCGGGGGGGATGTTCGGCAGTGCCCCGATCTGCTTCTTGGCGAACACATCCTGTGTCCGTGCGACATCGCTGACGGCCGGGTCGTACGACACGACGCGCTCGAAGTCCAGGCTCAGGGTGTGGGTGGCGTCCGGGGAGTCGGCCTGCCAGCGGCAGCCGACGCGGCGGTCGGTGTCATAGGTGCTGGCGGCCGTGCCGCGCAGGGCCTTCTGCTGCTGTTCGTCGGGGAGTTCGCCCACCCCGGGCAGCAGATCCTTGAGGGTCGAGCCGCCCACCGAACCGCATGGTTCGAGCAGGGTGCGGTACTTCCCGGGCTGGGCGGCGGGCTGGGTCCCCGGGCCCGCCTTGGAATCCGTCGCGGAGCCCTCGGCTCCGGAACCGCTGGTGCAGCCGGCGACCAGTGCGGCGAGGGCCGCCACCGCCAGACCGCGCGCGTAGGGCGGCATCCCCCGGCGGGATACGGGCGAGGTCACGCCGGGGGCGGCGGGGCGCTCTGCCGAATCGCGACCGGGTGCGTACGTCGCGGCCAGGTGACCCGGTGGGCGCGTCACCGCCCCGTGACCGGATGCGCGGGCGCCCGCCCCCGGTGTCCCCGGCGCCCCCGGCGCCCCCGGGGACTGTGGTGCCTCCGGTGTCTCTGGGCGGGGTGCGTACGCCTTTCGCTGCACGGTCCCAGGCTCCCTTCGAGCGGAAAAGCTGTTGCCGCGCGGAGGCGGCCGATGGACACAATGTCTATCGCACGCGTCGCTGTGGATGCCGGTCCGCTGGGTTTTTCGCGGATCTTGGCGCCAGTTTTGCGTTTCATTGATTTTCGTAGGCTTTCGGGGGAATTGAGGAAGTATGTCGTACGTAGAGGTGCCGGGTGCCCAGGTGCCCATCCGGATGTGGGCCGACCCCGCGACGGTCGAGGATGTCGCGATGCAGCAGCTCCGGAATGTCGCGACGCTGCCCTGGATCGAGGGTCTTGCCGTGATGCCGGACGTCCACTTCGGCAAGGGCGCGACCGTCGGCTCGGTCATCGCGATGCGGGGCGCTGTCTGCCCGGCGGCGGTGGGTGTCGATATCGGCTGCGGAATGTCCGCCGTGAAGACCTCGCTCACCGCGAACGATCTGCCGGGCGATCTGTCCCGGCTGCGTTCGAAGATCGAGCAGGCCATCCCGGTCGGCCGGGGAATGCATTCCGAACCGGTCGACCCGGACCGGGTGTTCGGGTTCCCCGCAGGAGTCTGGGACGACTTCTGGAGCCGGTTCGACACGGTGGCGGACGCGGTGAAGTTCCGCCGTGAGCGGGCGACCAAGCAGATGGGCACGCTCGGCGCGGGCAACCACTTCGTGGAGTTCTGCCTCGACGAGTCCGGTGCCGTCTGGCTGATGCTCCACTCCGGCTCGCGGAACATCGGCGCGGAACTGGCCGAGCACCATATGAGCCTGGCCCGCGAGCTGCCGCACAACCAGGGCCTGGTCGACCGTGACCTCGCGGTCTTCATCGCGGACACCCCGCAGATGGCGGCGTACCGGAACGATCTGTTCTGGGCGCAGGAGTACGCCAAGCTCAACCGCGCGACGATGATGGGGCTCTTCCAGGAAGTGGTCCGCAGGGAGTTCCGCAAGGCGAAGGTCGCCTTCGACCCGGTCATCTCCTGCCACCACAACTATGTCTCGGAGGAGCGGTACGACGGGATGGACCTGCTGGTCACGCGCAAGGGAGCGATCCGCGCGGGCAGCGGGGACTTCGGGATCATCCCGGGCTCCATGGGCACGGGTTCCTACATCGTGAAGGGCCTCGGCAACGAGAAGTCCTTCAACTCCGCCTCCCACGGCGCGGGCCGCAGGATGAGCCGCAACCAGGCGCGGAAGCGTTTCACCACGCAGGATCTGGAGGCGCAGACCCGGGGGGTGGAGTGCCGGAAGGACTCGGGGGTGGTCGATGAGATCCCGGGGGCGTACAAGCCCATCGAGCAGGTCATCGATCAGCAGCGGGACCTGGTGGCGGTCGTCGCGAAGCTGAAGCAGGTCATCTGCGTCAAGGGCTGAGGGCCGGGACCGGGGCTGCCGAGTGCGGTCCCGGGTCTTTGTTTCGGCGACGGTTCCTTGTCGCTGGTGCGGGTCCGTTGTCCTGGTGCCGGTCCCTTGTCGCTGGTGCGGGTCCGTTGTCCTGGTGCCGGTCCCTTGTCGCTGGTGCCGGTCCGTTGTCCTGGTGCGGGTCCGTTGTCCCGGCCGGTGGGCGTTGGGTCCCGGCCTGGTTCCGGTCCGGTCCGGTCCCGGGCGTTGGGTCGTCCCGGCCCGGTTCTGGGTCGGGTCCGGACCGGACCCGGGCGTTGGAACCGGTCGGTCCTGGTTCCGGTAGCCGCAGCCGCGCAGCCGCAGCCGCGCAGCCGCAGTCGCGCCGCCGCTCCGGTGCGGTCAGCCCTCGCGGTGGACCTTGGTGTTGGACGCCTGCGCGCGGGGGCGCACCACCAGCAGGTCGATATTGACGTGCGACGGGCGGGTGATCGCCCAGGTGATCGTGTCCGCCACATCGTCGGCGGTCAGCGGCTCGGCGACACCCGCGTACACCTTCGCCGCCTTCTCCGTGTCCCCGCGGAAGCGGGTCGTGGCGAACTCCTCGGTCTTCACCATCCCCGGCGCGATCTCGATCACCCGGACCGGGGTGCCGACGATCTCCAGCCGGAGGGTCTGGGCGAGCACATGTGCTCCGTGCTTGGCGGCGACGTACCCGGCGCCGCCCTCGTAGGTGGAGTGGCCCGCGGTGGAGGTGAGGACCACGACGGTGCCGTCGCCCCCGGCGGTCAGGGCGGGCAGCAGCGCCTGGGTCAGATGCAGGGTGCCGATCACATTGGTCTCGAACATCTGCCGCCAGTCCCCGGGGTCCCCGGTGGCGACGGGATCCGCGCCGAGCGCGCCGCCCGCGTTGTTCACCAGGACGTCGCAGCGGTCCAGGGTGTCCGCGAACGCGTCGACGGCCGCCCGGTCGGTGACATCCAGCGCATACGCGGTGGCCCGGCCGCCCGCCCCGGTCAGCTCCTGCGCCAGCGCCTCGATCCGGTCCTTGCGACGCGCGGTGAGGACGACGTGGTACCCGGCCCGCGCGAGCCGTCGCCCGGTGGCGGCGCCGATGCCGCTGCTCGCTCCGGTGACGACGGCGACGGGGGTCCCAGCGGCGGTCATGTCCTGCTCCTCGGGCGTGCGTGTCTGTGCGATCGGTGATCGTGATCTGGATCGTGATCGGGATCGGTGTACGACGCCAGGATAGGTCGTGGGCGGACGTGGCCCGGGGGACCGACCGACGCGGAGGGGCCGGGTCCGGGCGGCGCCCGGGGATTCAGTCGCCGGGGCCGCCGGGATTCAGCGGCCCCGGGGCGCGTACATGATCACGGCCATGCCCGCCAGACAGATCAGCGCGCCGATCACATCCCAGCGGTCCGGGCGATAACCGTCCGCGGCCATGCCCCAGGCGATCGAGCCCGCGACGAAGACCCCGCCGTACGCCGCCAGGATCCGGCCGAACTCGCCGTCCGGCTGGAGCGTGGCCACCAGACCGTAGGCACCGAGCGCGATGACTCCGGCGCCGATCCAGATCCAGCCGCGATGCTCTCTGACCCCCTGCCAGACGAGCCACGCACCACCGATCTCGAAGAGCGCCGCGACGACGAAGAGGGCGACTGAACGGGCGACGAGCATGCCCCAGAGCCTGCCACGGCACGGCCGGGCACCGGAGCACGGTCCGGGGGCCCGGCCGGGCCAAGGCACGCGGTCCCGGGCAGCCGCGCCGATCCGACTGTCCGCCGGTCCGACTGTCCGCCGGTCCGACCGTCCGCCGGGCGGACGACGTCCTGACGATCACACTCCTAGACTCGCGGCATGACGCAGAAGAAGGCCGTCGGCCGCGACCGGCTGATGGAGGAGCTGGCCGTGGCCTCGCGCCGGCACATGGCGGCCTATGTGCTGTTCAATCACGCGCTCGCCGACCGGTTGCGGCTCCACCCCACCGACATCCAGTGCTTCAATCTGCTGGGCCTTGAGCCGGGACCCGTCACCACGGGGCGGATCGCCGAGCTGACCGGGCTGACCACCGGGTCCGCGACCCGGCTCGTCGACCGGCTGGAGCGGGCCGGCTATGTCACCCGCGAGCGCGACACCGCCGACCGCCGCCGGGTGCTGGTGGCCCCCGTGCCGGAGCGGTTGGCGGAGTTCGGGGCCCTGTGGCGAAAACTGGACCCTGCCTGGTTCGCCCTCTTCGAACAGTACGCCGACGACGAGATCGCCCTGCTCACCGCGCATATGCGACAGGCCGTGGAGCTGAGCACGAGCCAGATCGAGCGGCTGCGGAACGGCATGGTCTGAGGTCCCCGGCAGTCCGGCGGCGATCCGGGAGGCGGCCTGCGGGACGCCGTTGTACGGGGCTGCTCCCGCGGTACGCCGGAGTACGTGGCGGGGCCATGCGGGACGGCGGCGCGGGGGGCGACCGGGGCGCCGCGTGCGCGTCGCCGGGCGGCTCGCGGCGCCCTACGCCGTCGCGCCGCCGAACTCCCGCAGCGCCTCCTCGACGATCGCCTCCAGCCGGGCGTGGTGTGCGCCCCGCCAGTACACCTGGCCGCACTCCGCGCACCGCGCGAACACGTCGTACGACCGCCGTGTGCCCTGCCGAAGCTGATCCCGCACCGTGTCCTTGTCGGCCTTCCCCAGTCTCCCGTTGCACGCGGTGCAGCGGGACCAGGGCGCGAGCACCGGGGCGAACCGCTCCAGGACGTCCCGTAGCTGGGCTTCGGGCCGGTCGCTGTAGACATACGCGCCCGCCCAGATCTCCCGCCGCCGCAGCAGCCCGCGGTCCCGCGAGAGCAGCACCCGCTTCTCCCGCGCCGAGAGTGCCGCGAGCGCCGGGTCGCCGATGTCCTCGCTCTCGTACGCCGCGTCCACGCCGAGGAGCCGCAGGCGTCGCGCCAGCGTTCCGAGATGGACGTCGAGCAGAAAGCGCAGGGGCGCCCCCGGGACGCGCTGCGGGCGCTCGACCCCGTACACCTCGACGCTCTCGCCCGCGCGCGGGATGTGGGAGACGGCCACCGGCTTTCCGTCGACGAGCAGCCGGCCCGCCTCGGTGAGCGGGACGCCCAGGGACTCGATGACATGGCCGAGGGTCGAGGAGCCGTCGGTGATCAGGGCCGTACGTCCCTGGCGGCGCCGGGAGGGGACGAAGAGGTGCAGCTCGGGGGCGACACTGAGATGGATCTCCGGACCGTTCACGCCGTCAGCATGTCACCGGGCGGTGGTGAGGGCATCCGCGTTCTCGCTCACCCACCCGGCGAAGGTCCGGGCGGGGTGGCCGGTCAGCCCTTCGACGGCGCCGGTGAGGGGAGTGGGCGAACCATCGCTCTCCCGCCAGTGGTTGAGCAGCGCGTCGGCGAACGCGTCCGGCATGTACCCGGCCATGGACTCCTTCCACGCTTCGCGGGACACGGCGCGATGGGAGATCTCGACCCCCAGGACCCGGCCCAGGATCGCGAGCTGCTGGGCGAACGTCAGCGACTCGGGACCGGTGAGGTGGTACGCCCTGCCGCGCCCGCCCTCGCCGGTGAGCAGGGCGAACGCCGCCTCCGCGATGTCCTGTTCATGGATGGGGTCGGAGTAGCTCCCCGGATAGGGGAGATCGACGGCCACGCCGGACCGCAGCGCCGATCCCCAGTAGAGGGCATTGCTCGCGAACGCGCCCGGCTGGAGGACCGTCGACTCGACCGGTGAGGCGGCCAGCGCCTGTTCGGCCGCCAGATGCGTGGCGCCGACCGGGTTGCCGGGATTCTGTACGGCGCTGGAGGAGAGCAGCACGATGTGCTCGACGCCCGCGCGCCGGGCCTCGGCGGCGAAGTCCGCCGTGTGCGAGGGCTCGGCGTACAGAAACACGGAGCCGACGGATTCGAGCGCGGCGGGAAACGCGGACGGATCGTCGAGCGCGCACCGCACGGCGTCGACCCCCGGAGGGAGATCGAGCTTCTCGGGGGCGGCCGAGGCGGCCCGGACGGGCACCCCGGCCTGGTGGAGGAGTGCGACGAGGGCGGAGCCGACTCGGCCGCGGCTGCCGGTGACGAGGATGGTCATGGGGTCCTTCTGTCTGGGCCTGTCTGGGCCTGTTCGGGCCTGTATAGGTCTGCCTGGGCCTGGCTGGGCCTGGCTGGGCGGGAGATGAGCGCGGTTATCCATCGTTGAACAGAATCTGCGTCGCGCAGGTAAATCCTGATGGGGAAGCGGCTCGCCCGTCAAACGGATAACGGAGACGCGGCCCAGGACCCGGCCGGGTGCGGGGTACTACCGGGTGCGGGGTACTGCCGAGCGGCGTACTACCGGGTACGGGGTACTACCGGGGCCGGGTGCGGACACCCGGGCCGGAACGGACGCCGGGGTGGGGCCGGCCCCACCCGTTGGCGGGGCCAGGGTCCTGATCCATCAGAAGCGGCCCGGCACCAGCCGGGCGGACCGGGCTACGGCCAGACCAGGCAGTACGGCTGATGGCCCGCCTCGTGCAGGCGGTGGCTGAAGTCCTGCCATTCATGGAGCAGTTGGTACACATTGAAGGCGTCCCGGGGCCCGCCCCGGTCCGGCACCGTCGACCAGATGAAGGCCGCCGCGCCCACCGACTCCTCGCCGATGCCCCGCAGGGGGTCGACCACGGTCATGGGGAGCTTCACCACCGCGTAGTCGGGGTGCAGCACCACCAGCTCCAGCGGGGGGACCTTGTTGAGGGGCATGCCCTGGATGCCCATCAGGACCATCGCGGCTATGGTCTCGGGCTTGATCTTGGTGAAGAGACCGCCCATGCCCAGCTCGTCCCCGCCCAGCTCCTCCGGGCGCATGGAAATGGGGACGCGGGCAGCCGTCGCCCCGTTGGGGGCACCGAAATATTTGTAGGTCACCCCCACTCGGCCGCCCCTGCCTCCCTTGGCATCCGCGTCCGCGTCGCCTCGCCGGTGCTTGCCCCGCCGGGCAGGATCAGGACCCAGATCGTCGGTCCCCTCGCCCAGTCCGCCACCGCGATACATATCTCCACCCGACCACTCGCAGCCCCCGCCGCGCAACCCGATCATCGTGACAGTGACCTCCCCCACGGACGTCCGGTGAAACACCTGTCCGTGAGGAACACCGCGGCCTCTGACACCATGGATTCCGTGAGCCTTCCCTGTGTCGACCCAGTTTCGCAGATGCGAGGAGGGTGACGCCCTTTCGTCATACGGAGAGAACGCGCTCCCTGCTCACCCGTGGCCGAGATCATCCGCCCCGGCCGCCCGAACACTCGAATCGCAGATCAGGACCAAAGTGGCGTATTCATACGAAGCCCCAGTTTCGCAGGCGCTCTTCGATCGGGCGTCCCAGGTGACGCCCGGCGGCGTCAACTCTCCCGTGCGGGCCTTCAGGGCCGTGGGCGGCACGCCCCGGTTCATGGTGTCCGGCACCGGCCCGTATCTCACCGATGCCGACGGACGCGAGTACGTCGATGTCGTCTGCTCGTGGGGGCCGATGATTCTCGGCCACTCGCACCCGGCTGTGCTGGAGGCCGTGCACTCCGCCGTGGCGCGCGGCACCTCCTTCGGTACGCCCGGTGAGGGGGAGGTCGCCCTCGCCGAGGAGATCGTGGCCCGGGTGGCGCCGGTCGAGCAGGTGCGGCTGGTCTCCAGCGGCACCGAGGCGACGATGTCGGCGATCCGGCTGGCCCGTGGCTTCACCGGCCGGGCCAAGGTCGTGAAGTTCGCCGGCTGCTACCACGGCCATGTGGACGCCCTGCTCGCCGCCGCCGGGTCCGGTGTGGCGACCTTCGGGCTGCCCGACACCCCCGGCGTCACCGGCGCCCAGGCCGGTGAGACGGTCGTCCTGCCGTACAACGACCTCGATGCCGTACGCCAGGCGTTCGCCGCGCACCCCGGCGACATCGCCTGTGTGATCACCGAGGCGTCACCCGGCAATATGGGCGTCGTCCCGCCACGGCCCGGTTTCAACCAGGGGCTGCGGGATCTGTGCCGTGAGCACGGCGCGCTGTACATCTCCGACGAGGTCATGACCGGCTTCCGTACCAGCAGGGCAGGCTGGTACGGCGTGGACGGCGTCGAGCCCGATCTGATGACCTTCGGCAAGGTCATGGGCGGCGGCTTCCCGGCCGCCGCGTTCGGCGGGCGTGCCGAGGTGATGGGGCGGCTCGCCCCGGCCGGGCCCGTCTACCAGGCGGGCACCCTCTCCGGGAACCCCGTGGCGACCGCGGCGGGCCTCGCGCAGCTCCGGCTGCTGGACCAGGCCGCGTACGACACGCTCGACGCGGTCTCCGCGGAGATCCGGGGACTGGTGAGCGACGCCCTGACGAAGGAGGGCGTGGCCCACCGCCTCCAGAGCGCGAGCAACATGTTCTCCGTCTTCTTCACCGCGGACGAGGTGCGGAACTACGACGACGCCCGACGCCAGGAGGCGTTCCGGTTCAACGCCTTCTTCCACTCGATGCTCGCCGACGGGGTCTATCTGCCACCGTCCGCGTTCGAGTCCTGGTTCGTCTCGACGGCGCATGACAGCCGGGCCGTGGAGCGGATCGCCGCGGCGCTGCCCGCAGCCGCCCGCGCCGCGGCGGAGGCCACCGTATGAGCACCGGCACCGGCACCGGCAGCAGCGGGACCGGCACCGGGACCGGCGAAGAGCGGACCGTCGTCCATCTGATGCGGCACGGCGAGGTCCACAACCCGGACGGTGTCCTCTACGGCCGCCGCTCCGGGTACCACCTCTCCGAACTCGGCCACCGGATGGCCGACCGGGTCGCCGAGCATCTCGCGGGCCGGGATGTCACCCATGTGGTCGCCTCCCCGCTGGAGCGCGCCCAGGAGAGCGCCGCCCCCATCGCCAAGAGTCACGGCCTCGGCCTCGCCACCGACGCCCGGCTGATCGAGGCGGGCAATGTCTTCGAGGGCAAGACCTTCGGCGTCGGCGACGGCGCGCTGCGCAGGCCGTCGAACTGGCGGCATCTGATGAATCCGTTCCGCCCGTCGTGGGGGGAGCCGTATATCGAGCAGGTCGTACGGATGATGGGCGCGCTGAACACCGCACGGGACGCGGCCCGCGGCCATGAGGCCGTCTGTGTCAGCCATCAGCTGCCGATCTGGATCGTCCGGAGCTTTGTCGAACGGCGCAGGCTGTGGCACGACCCGCGCCGCCGGCAGTGCACGCTGGCGTCCCTGACCACCTTCACCTTCGAGGGCGACCGCATCGTCTCGGTCGGCTACTCGGAGCCCGCGCGCGATCTGGTGCCGGCGCATCTGCTGGCCGGGGCCAAGCCGGTGAAGGGGAAGGCGAAGGCTTTCGGCGCGTAGGCCCGCTCAGTCCCCCCCCGCCCTCTCCCGGCCCGTCCCGCTCAGTCCCCCGCCGTCTCCCGGCCCGTCCCGCCCTGTCGCGGTGCCCGTCCCGATATATCCCGCTCTGTCCCGGCCCGGCCCTGCCCGTACTGGCGTCCCGCGCGGCACCTCGGCGGAATCGGGTTGCCCGTACAGGTAACCCGTACGGGCAGACAGTTGGCCCGTACAGAAAAAGAGGGCGGCTCCGGGAACCTGTGTCTTCTCTGTGACCTCTAAGCCAGTAGTCGGTTTTCAGCCGGTGATCGGTGCGAACGGGGGCTCTCCACGGTGAGCGTGGGACAGGGAAAGCAGATACGTGGTATCAGCCGCAGGGGACTCCTCGGGGCTGGAGCCGGTGCCGCGGCGGCGCTGGGCGTGGCGGGCTGCGGGTCCGGCGGCCAGGACAAGGGCGGTCCGGGCAAGGGGGGCGGCAGCAGTCCGGGCAAGGGCGGCACATCGAGCCCCTCGCCCGAGGTGACTCCCCTCAGGCTCATAGGCGACGGCTCCACCTCCGACACCGGAGCGCAGCCGAACCAGCCGCCCGGCGTCGTCACCCTGGAACCGGGACAGGCTCCGCCGCAATTCGTGGTCTTCTCCTGGGACGGTGCGGGAGAGGTCGGCAACGGCCTCTTCCCGCGTTTTCTCGAACTCGCCAGGAATCATGACGCGGCGATGACCTTCTTCCTCTCCGGGATCTATCTGCTCCCCGAGTCGAAGAAATCGCTCTACCGCCCGCCGAACAACGCCGCCGGCGCCTCGGACATCGGCTATCTCACCGACGCGCACATCAAGGACACCCTGAAGTACATACGCCAGGCATGGCTGGACGGCCATGAGATAGGCACCCACTTCAACGGGCATTTCTGCGGCGGCTCGGGATCGGTCGGCAACTGGACGCCCGCCGACTGGGAGAACGAGATCGAACAGGCTGTGTCCTTCGTCACGAAGTGGCGTACGAACACCGGCTGGAAAGACGTCGACCCGCTGCCCTTCGACTACGGCGTGGAACTCACCGGCGGCCGTACTCCCTGTCTGCTGGGACAGCGCAAGCTGCTGCCCACCGCCAAGAAGCTCGGCTGGCGCTACGACGCCAGTTCACCCGGTGGCCTCCAGACCTGGCCCCACCGGCGCAAGGGCCTGTGGGACCTGCCGCTGCAGCAGGTCCCGTTCCCCGGGCGGTCCTTCGAGGTGCTGTCGATGGACTACAACCTGATGTACAACCAGTCGCGGAATTCGACCAAGGGCCCGCCCGAGCGGCACCCGGCGTGGCGCAGGCAGGCGACGGGGGCGTACCTCAAGGGATTCCGGCGCGCGTACGAGACCAATCGAGCGCCGCTGTTCATAGGGAACCACTTCGAACAGTGGAACGGCGGCATCTATATGGACGCCGTCGAGGAGGCGGTCAAGGGGATGGCCGGGAAGAAGGACGTACGGCTGGTGTCCTTCCGCCAGTTCTGCGACTGGCTCGATGTCCAGCACCCGACCGTACTCGACAAGCTCCGTACGCTGGGGGTGGGCCAGGCCCCGCCCGGCGGATGGAACGCTTTCCTTAAGGGCGTTTGACAACGGTCCTATAGGGTCTTACGGGCATCGAGGGGGGCGCGGAAGATCGGCGGAACCGCCATGCGAAACTTTTCACATGAGCTACCGCCGTGCCCCTCGCGCCGCCCTGCTGACCGCCGTGCTCGCGGTCGGCGCGCTCACCCTCTCCGCCTGTAGTGGTGACACCGGGAAGTCCGGCGGTGGCGGCGACACCAATTTCGTCACCGACACCGGCGGTATCTCCACCGCCGCCAAGGGCAAGCGCGCGGCCACCAACGAGATCTCGGGCGAGACCCTCGACGGGAAGCCACTCGATCTCGCCGACTTCAAGGGCAAGGTCGTTGTCCTGAACGCCTGGGGATCATGGTGCCCGCCCTGCCGGGCCGAGGCACCGCATTTCGCCAAGGTCGCCAAGGAGCTGAAGCCGCAGGGCGTGGAGTTCGTCGGGCTGAACACCCGCGACCAGAACAAGAGCCCGGCGATCGCCTTCGAGAAGGACTACGGCGTGGAGTATCCGAGCCTGTACGACCCCGTGGGCAAGCTGATCGTCAACGGATTCCCCCGGGGCACCCTGATGCCGCAGGCCATTCCCAGTACGGTCGTCCTCGACCGGGAGGGAAAGATCGCGGCCCGCGCGCTACAGCCGCTCGGGGAGAAGGAACTCCGCAAGATGATCGAGCCGCTGATCGCGGAGAAGTGATCCCGTGCGGACCGTGGAATTGCTCGCCGCCCCCGGCGTCAACGAAACCGTGCTCGCCGCCGGCATGAACGAGACGGTCTTCAGCGGCGCGCTGGCGCTCGCCCTGCCCATCGCCGTACTCGGCGGGCTCGTCTCCTTCTTCTCTCCCTGTGTGCTGCCGCTCGTCCCCGGCTATCTCTCGTACGTCACCGGGGTCGGCGGCAGCGATCTGGCCGAGGCCAAGCGCGGCCGGATGGTCCTCGGCGCCTCCCTGTTCGTCCTCGGCTTCTCCGCCGTCTTCGTCTCGGGCGGCGCGCTCTTCGGGTACTTCGGCTCCCAGCTCCAGGAGCAGCAGGAGGTCCTCTCCAAGATCCTCGGGGTGCTGATGGTGCTCCTGGGGGTCTTCTTCATGGGTCTGTTGCCCGGGATGAGCCAGCGTGAGTTCCGCTTCCACACCCGGCCCACGGCAGGTCTGGTGGGCGCCCCCGTGCTGGGCGCGCTGTTCGGCATCGGCTGGACGCCCTGTATCGGCCCGACGCTCGCCGCCGTGCAGGTGCTCGCCGCCGACCAGGGGAGCGCGGGCCGGGGGGCCATACTGACGGTCGCGTACTGCGTCGGTCTCGGTCTGCCCTTCGTGCTCGCGGCGGTCGCCTTCCGCAAGGCGCTCGGTGCGTTCGGCTGGGTCAAGCGCCACTACGTCTGGGTGATGCGGATCGGCGGCATCATGATGATCGCGACGGGCGTTCTGCTGCTGACCGGCGTCTGGGGCGTCATCGTCCAGCAGATGCAGACCTGGTCCAACGGTTTCACGGTGGGGATCTGACACCAATGAGCAAGACGAGTACACCGACCGGGCGGCCGGAGCCGTCGGAGCAGCTTGAGCCGTCGGAACAGGAGCCTTCGGAAAAGGAGCGGTCCGAACAGGAGCGGTCCGAGCAGGAGCGGTCGGAGACGCAGCGCCAGGCCGACGCCGGCGCACAGCTCTCCACTGCCCCCAGGGAAGAGCTGATCGCCGGGCCCACCCTCGGTGTCATCGGCTGGGCCCGCTGGTTCTGGCGCCAGCTGACCTCCATGCGGGTCGCGCTGATCCTGCTGCTGCTGCTCTCGCTCGCCTCGATTCCCGGCTCGCTGGTCCCGCAGACCAGCGTCGACGACCTCAAGGTGCAGGACTGGAAGAAGAACAACGAGGGCCTGACGCCGCTCTTCGAGAAGCTCCAGCTCTTCGACGTCTACAGCTCGGTGTGGTTCTCCGCGATCTACATCCTGCTGTTCGTCTCGCTCATCGGCTGTATCGTCCCGCGCACCTGGCAGTTCGTCGGCCAGCTCCGCAGCCGTCCGCCGGGCGCCCCCGGCCGGCTCAACCGGATGCCCGCGTACACGACCTGGCGTACGGAGGCCGATCCCGAGCAGGTGCGTGAGGCAGCGCTCACCCTGCTGAAGCGCCGCCGGTTCCGTGCGCACACCGTCAAGACGGCCGTCGCCGCCGAGAAGGGTTATCTGCGCGAGGCCGGGAATCTGGTCTTCCATATCTCGCTGATCGTGATGCTCGTGGCGTTCGCCGCCGGCCAGCTCTTCAAGTCCGAGGGCGGCAAGCTGATCGTCGAGGGCGGCGGTTTCTCCAACACCCTCACGCAGTACGACGACTTCAAGTCCGGCTCGCTCTACGACATGGACGACCTGACGCCGTTCACCTTCATGCTGGACGGATTCACCGGTACGTACGAGAAGGACGGGCCGCAGCGCGGCACCCCCCGGACCTATGAGGCCGCCGTCACCTACTCCACGCCGGACGGCAAGGAGAAGAAGAAGGTCATCGAGGTCAACAAGCCGCTGGTGGTCGACGGGACGAAGGTCTATCTGCTGGCGCACGGCTACGCGCCCGTCGTCACCGTCCGGGACGGCCGGGACAAGATCGTCTTCCAGGACGCGGTCCCGCTGCTGCCGATCGACACCAATGTCACCTCCACCGGGGCGATCAAGGTGATGGACGGCTACCGCGACAAGAACGGCAAGAAGACCCAGCTCGGCTTCAGCGCCGTCTTCGTACCGACCTTCGCCGGTGTCGGCAAGGGCCAGATGTTCTCGCAGTTCCCCGGCCTGGAGTACCCGGTGCTCGCGCTGTCCGGCTTCTCCGGCAGTCTGGGCGTCGACTCGGGGCTGCCGCAGAACGTGTATCAGCTCGACACCCGCAAGATGAAGCAGTTCAAGGACGACAAGGGCGAGATCCTCCGCCAGATGCTGCGGCCGGGCGAGCGGATGGACCTCCCGGACGGCGCGGGTTCCATCACCTTCGAGAAAGAGGTGAAGGAGTGGGCGAGTTTCCAGATCTCGCAGTCGCCCGGCAACGGCTGGGCCCTGGGCGGCGCGATCGCCGCCATCGGCGGTCTGGTCGGTTCGCTGTTCATCCAGCGCCGTCGGGTCTGGGTGCGGGCCGTGCGCGCCAAGGACGGTGTGACGGTCGTCGAGATGGCGGGGCTCGGCCGCAGTGAGTCGCCGAAGCTGCCGGAGGAACTGGCCGCGCTGGCCCTGACGCTCCACGCCGAGGCGCCGACCGCGCCCGAGCCGCCGGGCGACGATTCCGCAGTGTCCTCCGCAGTGTCCCCCGCAGAGTCCTCCGAAGTATCCGATGATGCCGAACGTTCCGAAGTCTCCGCCGAAGGGGCTGAGAAGTGAATCTCGCCGCCGCAACCAACGAGAATCTCGCGCAGATCAGCAACACGCTGATCTATTCGGCGATGGCCGTGTACACACTGGCCTTTCTCGCCCATATCGCCGAGTGGGTCTTCGGCAGCCGCAGCAAGGTGGGCCGCACCGCCGCCGCGCTCACCGGGGACGCCCCCGCCGAGCAGGCCCGGAGCGGGGCCGGGGCCGGGACCGCAGCCGCCCGGCAGGGCGGCACGGCCGTCCTCGACAAGCCGAAGGTCGTCACCCGCTCGGCCCCCGGCACCCGGGATGTCCCCGACGGCCCCGGAGCCGCGGGCGGCACGTTCAAGGGTGATCTGTACGGCCGGATCGCGATCGCGCTGTCCTGCCTCGCGTTCGTCATCCAGGCGGCCGGAGTGGTGGCCCGCGCGCTGTCGGTGCAGCGGGCGCCCTGGGGCAATATGTACGAGTTCTCCATCACCTTCTCCACGGTGCTGGTCGGCGCGTACCTCGGCTTCCTGGTGGCGAAGAAGAACGTCCGCTGGCTGGGGCTGCCGCTGGTCGGCACGGTCCTGGTCGATCTGGGCATCGCCACGAAGTGGCTCTACACCGCGAGTGACCAACTCGTCCCGGCGCTGGACTCCTACTGGCTCTACATCCATGTCTCCACCGCGATCTTCTGTGGTGCGGTGTTCTATCTGGGCGCGGTCGCCACCGTGCTCTATCTGTTCCGCGACCGCTACGAGAGCAAGCTGGCGAGCGGCGGAAAGCCCGGAGCGTTCGCCACGTCGGTCCTGGACCGGCTCCCGTCCGCGGCGACGCTGGACAAGTTCGCGTACCGCATCAACGCCGCGGTCTTCCCGCTGTGGACGTTCACGATCATCGCGGGCGCGATCTGGGCGGGCGACGCCTGGGGCCGTTACTGGGGCTGGGACCCCAAGGAGGTCTGGTCCTTCATCACCTGGGTCGCGTACGCCTGCTATCTGCACGCCCGCGCGACGGCCGGGTGGAAGGGGCGGAAGGCGGCGGTCCTGGCGCTGATCGCCTTCGCGTGCTGGCTGTTCAACTACTACGGCGTGAACATCTTCGTGGACGGTCTCCACTCGTACGCCTGAGGTTCCCGGCCGGTCTCCACGTCGTGCGAACGCCGTCGTACGTACGCCGTCTATGTACGCCTGTACGCCGTCGTACGTACGCCTGGGCCGCCCCGGCCCGCGTCCCCGCGCGGGCCCCGTTTCCGAGTCGTACCGCCCGACGGCCGTGGTGCCGCCGGGCGGTCGTCGTACGTCAGGGGGCGTGCCCCCGGTCGCGCTCCCGGCGGGCGCGGCCGACTAGGTCGTTTCGGAAGCGGCTTACGCCTCCTCGTCGTTCTTCTTCGGCTTCTCCTCGTCCTTGAGGGAGCGCAGAAAGTCCGGGTTGTCGTCCGGCGCCACCCACTCGCCCCGGCGACCGCTCCCGTACGCCGCCGTCCTGCGCGGCCGTCCCGCGATGAACCAGGCGACCGGTCCGAGCAGCACCTGGCCGAAGAGCAGCACGATGATGACCCACGCCACCTTCGGCAGGTTCCTGACCTCTTTCTCGGGAGTGTTCAGGCAGTCGATAAAGGCGTAGATCCACAGCGCCAGGATCAGCAGAAAGGGCAGATACCTGAGCATGGCCTTCGGTCTCCCCGGTAGAGGTGGCGGGGCCGGAAACGCCCCCGGTGACGCGGCCAGGGTATCCGGTACCCGATACTGGAGCGCATGGCTTATGACGATCTTCGTTCCCTGCTCAGGGCTCTGGAGCGCGAGGGAGACCTCAAGCGCATCAGGGCAGAGGTCGACCCCCACCTGGAGATCGGGGAGATCGTCGACCGGGTGAACAAGGCGGGCGGGCCCGCGCTGCTCTTCGAGAATGTGCGCGGCGCGGCGATGCCGCTGGCGATGAATGTCTTCGGCACCGACCGCCGGCTGCTCAAGGCCCTCGGCCTCAAGTCGTACTCCGAGATCAGCGACAAGATCGGCGGCCTGCTCAAGCCGGAGCTGCCGCACGGCTTCGTCGGGGTGCGCGAGGCGTTCGGGAAGCTCGGCTCGATGGTGCACGTCCCGCCGAAGAAGGTGAAGGACGCCCCCGTACAGGAAGTGGTCCTGCACGGCGAGGACATCGACCTCGGCCAGCTGCCCGCGCTCTTCACCTGGCCCAAGGACGGCGGCTCCTTCTTCAATCTGGGCCTGACCCATACGAAGGACCCCGAGTCGGGTGTGCGCAATCTCGGGCTCTACCGGCTCCAGCGCCATGACCGCAAAACCATCGGCATGCACTGGCAGATCCACAAGGACAGCCGCAACCACTACCAGGTGGCGGCCCGGCGCGGTGAACGGCTGCCCGTCGCCATCGCCTTCGGCTGCCCGCCCGCCGTGACCTACGCGTCCAGCGCGCCGCTGCCCGGCGATATCGACGAGTACCTCTTCGCCGGTTTCATCCAGGGCAAGCGGATCGAGATGGTCGACTGCAAGACGGTCCCGCTCCAGGTCCCGGCGCAGGCGGAGGTCGTCCTGGAGGGCTGGCTGAAGCCGGGAGAGCTGCTGCCGGAGGGGCCGTTCGGGGACCACACCGGCTTCTACACCCCGCAGGAGCCGTTCCCCGCGCTCACCATCGACTGTGTGACGATGCGCAAGCGCCCGCTGCTCCAGTCGATCGTGGTGGGCCGCCCGCCGACCGAGGACGGCCCGCTGGGCCGTGCGACGGAACGCTTCTTCCTCCCCCTGCTCAAGATCATCGTGCCGGACATCGTGGATTACCACCTGCCGGAGTCGGGCGGCTTCCACAACTGCGCGATCGTCTCGATCGACAAGAAGTACCCCAAGCACGCGCAGAAGGTGATGTCCGCGATCTGGGGCGCGCACATGATGTCGCTGACCAAGCTGATCGTGGTGGTGGACTCCGACTGCGATGTCCATGACCTCGCCGAGGTCTCCTGGCGCGCTCTCGGCAATACGGACTACGCGCGCGACCTGACCGTGGCCGAGGGCCCGGTCGACCATCTCGACCATGCCTCCTACCAGCAGTTCTGGGGCGGCAAGGCCGGTATCGACGCGACGAAGAAGTGGCCGGAGGAGGGGTACACCCGCGACGGCGGCTGGCCCGACATGGTCGAGTCGGACCCCGCGACGGCGGCGCTGGTCGACCGCCGCTGGAAGGAGTACGGCCTGTGAGCCGCCCCGGCCAGGATCTGACGGAGAGCCGCTCCGGCCGGGACCTGGCGGAGAACTGCCCCGATCGGGACCTGGCGGAGAGCCGCCCCGGCCCGGACTTGGTGGGGAGCCGTCCCGGCCCGTACCGTGCCTCCCGCCGCCGGGGGCAGGCCCGGTGACCGCGTCCGCCGCCGCCGTACCGCAGCCGGGCCGGACCCGGGGGTTTCTGCGCCTGGTGATGATCGAGCACTCGGTCTTCGCCCTGCCGTTCGCGTATATCGCCGCACTGACCGCCATGTTCCAGCTCGACGGGAACATCCACTGGGGCCGGCTGCTGCTCGTCACCGTCGCCATGGTCGGGCTGCGGACCTTCGCGATGGCCTGCAACCGCATCATCGACCGCGAGATCGACGCCCGTAACCCGCGTACGGCGGGCCGCGAACTGGTCACCGGCGCGGTGAGCCTGCGCTCCGCGTGGACCGGCGCGCTGATCGCCGTGGTCGTCTTCCTGGGCGCGGCGGCGCTGCTCAACCCGCTCTGTCTGGCGCTCGCGCCGCTCGCCGTGATCCCGATGGTGGTCTATCCGTACGGCAAGCGGTTCACCGACTACCCGCACGCCATCCTCGGCCTGGCCCAGGCCATGGGCCCCATCGGCGCCTGGCTCGCGGTCACCGGCACCTGGTCGTGGGACGCGGTGATCCTCGGGGTCGCCGTCGGCATCTGGATCGGCGGCTTCGACCTGATCTTCGGCTGCCAGGACGTCCAGGCCGACCGCGCCGAGGGCGTCCGCTCGGTCCCGGCGCGCTTCGGTATCCCGGCGGCGCTGTACGGGGCGCGGGCGGCGCACGCGGTGACCACCGGCCTGCTGGTCTGGTACGCGCTGGCGACGGACGCGGGGGTGTTCTTCTGGGCGGGGCTGGTGATCGTGACGGTGGCGTTCTGCTACGAGCACACGGTGGTGAAGCCGCACGATCTGTCCCGGCTGAACAGGGCGTTCTTCACCGTCAATGGTTTTATCGGAATTACCCTTTTCGTGTGCGCCCTGCTGGATCTGCTGGTGCGTGGGCTGACCGTCTGACTAGCGTCTGGCCTGCCATCGAGGGCAGGACAGGGAGGCTGACGTGACCATTTCGGAGGCTGATCGCCTGCGCTCGCAGCTCAGCCGGTTCGAGGACATGTTCCCCGGCTATCGCACAGAGATCGTCGAGGGCAATATCGTGTTGAGCCCGCTGCGTCCGTTCCACAACCGGACGCTCTTGGAGGTCTGGGGGCAACTGGAGCCGCAGCTCGGGGCGGAGTGGGGCCTCATGAGCGATGTGGCCGTGCCGTTCAGCGAGGGCTTCGAGTTCTGCCCCGATCTCGCCGCCATCCCGGTGAAGGAGCGAGACCGGAACCTGACCTCGTATCCGGCCGATCTGATCGAGCTGGCCATCGAGGTCGTTTCGCCCAGCAGCATCCGCAACGACTACGAGATCAAGGACCGGCAGTACGCGGCCCGGGGCATCGCCAACTATCTGATCTTCGACCCGAACAAGGGACAGCTGGTCACCCGCTGGAACCCCGGCCCCACCGGCTACCTCGGCACCGACACCTTCCCCTACGGGGAGACCGTGACGGTGCGGACGACACTCGGCGAACTGAAGATCGACACCTCCGGCCTCCCTGTCGACCCCAGCGCCTGATACGCATGGAGACCTATCCGCTGGTGGAAGCACGCAAGCAGCTCGGTCAACTGGTCGGCCGGGTGCGCGACGGCCGCGAGTACATCCTCATCAGCGAGTACGGGCGGCCCGCCGCCGTGCTCGTCCCGGTAGAGGAGCTTGAGGAGCTGGAGCGGTTGCGGGACGAAGCCGATGTGGCGGAAGCCAGAAGGCGCCGGGCTGAACGCAGCGGACCACCGATCGGGCACGAGGAGTTCATGGCCCGGCTGGAGGCTGAGGACCGGGCAGGCTGAGCCGGAACCGGAGGGGGTGTTGCCTGATACGCGGCCCCTCCGGCCCGCCGGATAGGCTCCCTTCTGTGGAGCCAGCAGAACAGAACCCCCGCCGCCCGTGGATCGTCGGAGTCTCCGGTGCCTCCGGGACCCCCTATGCCGCAGCCGTGCTGCGCGGGCTGCTCGACGCGGGGGAGAGCGTCGATCTGGTGGTGTCGCGGGCCTCGCGGCTGACGCTGCTGGATGAGACCGGGATCGCGTTCCGGGACGCGCACTGGCGCGCGGATCTGCGGGAGTGGCTGGCCCGGGGGGCCGACGGAAAGCCGGACGCCTTCACCGTGGATGTCGGTCCCGTACGGCACTGGGCGGCCGGGGATCTGGCAGCGGGGCCGTCCTCGGGGTCGTACCCCGTGCGGGGGATGCTGATCGTGCCCGCCTCCACCGCCGCCGTCGCCGGGATCGCGCTCGGGCTCTCCAAGGATCTGCTCCAGCGCGCCGCGAGCGTGACGCTCAAGGAACGGCGGCCCCTGGTCGTCGCCGTGCGGGAGACCCCGCTGAACGGGGCGACCCTCAGACATCTGGTGACCCTGGACGAGGCCGGGGCCGTCGTCATGCCCGCGTCCCCGGCGTTCTACGCGGGGGCGACGCATATCCAGGACCTGGTCGACTTCGTGGCCGGGCGGGTGCTGGACGCGGCCGGGGTGGCACACGGGCTGTACCGCCGCTGGCAGGGTGAGCTGGGAGGCTCCCGGGGCGACTGACCCCGTATTCTGAAGGATCATCGCTGGCTTGTCGTATGAATCGCAGGGTCCTGGCCGCTGCGTGCCTTAAGTTCAGAAGCTGCTTGGGTTGAAACGATGGAAGGCTCCAGATACATGGACGCGGTGGACAGACAGCTCATCCAGGCCCTCCGGGAGAACGGCCGGGCCTCGTACGCGGAGCTGGGACGGCTCGTCGGACTCTCCGGGCCCAGCGTCACGGACCGGATCAACCGCCTGGAGGCGGCCGGTGTCATCACCGGCTACCGCGCCACCGTCGACGCGGCCTCCCTCGGACTCGGGGTCACCGCCCTGATCGGCATCTCGCTCTCCGACGCGGCCGACCACGAGGATGTGGCCCGCCGGCTGCGCGACCTCGCCGAGATCGAGGACTGCTGGTTCATCGCGGGCGACGACTCGTACATGCTCAAGGTCCGGGTGGGCGATGTCGACGGTCTGGAGAAGACGATCCGCCGTCTGAGCGGCACCCGGGGAGTCTCCCGTACGCGTACGACGATCGTGCTCTCCACCAAATGGGAGAACCGGGTCGGCGATCTGCCGGAACAGGTGTAGCAGTACGGTGGTGAAGCCCGATTGACAGCGATATGGGAGGCGGGCGCATGGACGCTGGACTCAAGCGCGAGCTGGAGGACAAGGTCAGGGCAGGGGAGCGGCTGACCCGTGAGGACGGTGTCGCCCTCTACGAGTCCGACGACCTGGCCTGGCTCGGTGGCCTCGCCCACGAGGTGCGTACGCGCAAGAACGGCGATGTCGTCCACTTCAATGTCAACCGCCATCTCAATATGACCAATGTGTGCACCGCGTCGTGTGCCTACTGCTCGTTCCAGCGCAAGCCGGGCGAGAAGGACGCGTACACCATGCGGATCGAGGAGGCCGTCCGCCTCGCCAAGGCGATGGAGAACGACAATCTCACCGAGCTGCACATCGTCAACGGGCTTCACCCCAACCTCCCCTGGCGCTACTACCCCCGTTCCCTGAGCGCCCTTAAGGAGGCCCTCCCCGAGGTCTCCCTGAAGGCGTTCACCGCCACCGAGATCCACCACTTCGAGACCATCTCGGGCAGGTCCGCCTCCGAGATCCTGGACGAGCTGATCGAGGCGGGTCTCGAATCGCTCACCGGCGGCGGTGCGGAGATCTTCGACTGGGAGATCCGCCAGCACATCGTGGATCACCGGACCCACTGGGAGGACTGGTCGCGCATCCACCGCCTCGCGCACAGCAAGGGGCTCAAGACCCCCTGCACCATGCTCTACGGGCATATCGAGGAGCCGCGCCACCGGGTCGACCACGTCCTGCGGCTGCGGGAACTCCAGGACGAGACCGGCGGCTTCCAGGTCTTCATCCCCCTGCGCTACCAGCACGACTTCGTGGACATGAAGGACGGCAAGGTCCGCAACAGGCTCCAGGCGCGGACCACCATGGCGACCGGCGCCGAGGCGCTGAAGACCTTCGCCGTCTCGCGGCTGCTCTTCGACAACGTCCCGCATGTCAAGGTCTTCTGGGTGATGCACGGGGTGCAGACCGCTCAGCTCGCCCTCCAGCACGGCGCGGACGACATGGACGGCTCGGTCGTCGAGTACAAGATCACGCATGACGCGGACAACTACGGCACGCCGAACAAGCTGACCCGTGACGATCTGCTCGATCTGATCCGGGACGCGGGCTTCCGCCCGGTGGAGCGCAACACCCGCTACGAGATCATCCGTGAGTACCCCGGGCCGGACGCCGACCGCCGTGAGTCGCCGCAGCCCATGCGCGTCTGAGGAGCCGTTGTCCAGGCCGGTCGCGGTGGGGGTGCCGTTCCGCCGCTGCCGCTGTACTGATCATTTGCCGGGCGTGCTTCACTGGATCGGCAGGATCCGCCGTACGAAATGATGGAAGAGAGAAGGCCCCGCCGTGTCAGCCAAGTCGAGCGCCGCGATCAAGTACACCGCCATGCGCCTCGCCGTCTTCGCCGGCTGCTTTGTCGTCGTGGCCGGACTGGTCCAGTTCGGCGTACTGCCCAAGGGACTCGGGGACTCCAACTTCGTCTGGGTCCTGCTGCTCGCCCTGGTGATCTCCGCCCCGCTGAGCTTCGTTCTGCTGCGCAAGCAGCGTGACGCCATGTCCGAGGAGATCGTCGGCCAGGTGGGCCGGGCGAAGGAGCGGCTGGAGTCGAACCGTACGCGGGAGGACGGCGTCACGGGATAGCGCCCTATCGGGCCGTACCGACGGTTCGCCCGTACGCCCCGGTGAACACG
>NZ_JBSGUP010000037.1:0-27307 GCF_053607985.1 Streptomyces sp. NPDC055078 | reverse complement strand
CATGGGCACCCGCCGCGACACCGGGCGCCACCCGCAGCCGCACCCGGGCCGGGGGCAGCCGCTCCGCGCCGTACAGCCGCTCGATCCGGTCCATCTCGTCGAAACTGTCCACGACCACCTGCCGCACTCCGGCGGTGATCGCCGTACGCAGCTCCCGGTCGTCCTTGTTGTTGCCGTGCAGCACGATCCGGTCGGCCGGTACGCCCGCGCGCAGCGCCACCAGCAGCTCACCGCCGGACGCGACATCGAGGAGGACCCCCTCCTCATGGGCGAGCCGCGCCATGGCCGTGCACAGGAACGCCTTCGAGGCGTACGCGACGTTGTCCCGCCCGAACGCGGCGACCGCCTCGCGGCAGCGCTGCCGCAGATGCTCCTCGTCGTAGACGAACAGCGGTGTCCCGAACCGCCGCGCCAGTGCGGTGAGCGCGATGCCTCCGACGGCGAGGCCCTCCGGACCGGACTCGGCGGTGCGGGGCAGCAGCTCCGCCGCGATGGCTGACGACACGGTTCTCCTCCCCGATGGCCCGATGGCCGGCTCGAAGCCATCCTGTGGCCTGGGAGCGGGACGACGAAAGCGTATTCTTCCGGTGCTGAGCCTCACCGATTTCGATGCTCGCCCCACGGCCCGCGCACCTCACCGGAACGGCCGCACGACCGGACCCGCCCGCCTCGACGCGGCCACCTGAGGAACCGGGACCCGCGAGCCCTGGACCCGCGAACCCCCGGGGAGTACGGCGTCCCGCTGCTGGCTGCCACCGCCGCCCGCCCCGGGGCCGACGGAACCGCCCGGCGCCACGCCTCAGGCGGCCACCGCCACCGCGCGCACCGCGGGAGTGCGCAACACCCGGGCTGTCGTGCCGAGACCGGTGATGAGCGTCGCCGCCGCGGCGACCGCGACGACGGCCAGCCAGATGCCCGGCCCCTGGTCCGGTACGAGCCGGCCGGTACGGACCTGACTGAACGCCAGGATCCCGGCGAGCCCCGCCACCGTACCGAAGAACACCCCCGTGACGGTCAGCAGCAGCGATTCGAGGCCCACCATCCCCAGCACCTGGCCCGGGGTGGCCCCCGCGAGCCGCTGCCGGCCGAACTCCTGACTGCGGTAGGTCGTCGACGCGTACAGAGTGTTGATCAGCATGACGCAGCAGAACAGCACGATGACGCCGACGACCACGAGGTTGATCGTCTCCAGATTCTTGTCGTCCACCGACCGCACCAACCCGGACGCCTTGATCGCGTCGTTCTCGATCGCCTGCATATAGAGCGTCGCCGTTCCGATCCCGGTGAACAGGATCAGCGGCATCAGCACACCACTCTGCTGTTCGGCCCGGCGGCGCATGGTGGCCGCGGTCAACTGGCCGCCCGCGCCCGCGAGCACGGTGAGCAGCCGTTCCCGACCGCCGATCTGGGCGCGCAGCAGCGCGGGGGAGAACACCGCGAACCCGACGGCCAGCAGGATCGACCCGTATGCGGCGGGCGCCATCAGCGCGCCGTCCGTCGGCTTCAGCGCGAAGGTCGAACCGACCCCGCCGGCCCCGGCGAGCAGTGCGGCGCAGCCCCCGGCGATCCGGGCCCGCCCGCGCGGCCGGCGCGCACCGGCCAGGGCGAGGGTCGCCCGCCGTACCGCCAGGAACGCCGCGCCCACCGACGCCAGCAGGGTGATGCCGGCGCCCGAACTGATCCCGACCGGTCCGAAGACGTACGCCACCCGGTCGTGGACCTGACCGGTGTCCTGGAACATGTCGAGCAGCACCCGCCCGGCGAACATCGACGGCACGAGCGCCAGCAGGGAACCGGCGACCGCGACCACGGCTGCCTCGCCGACGACCATCCGCTTGATCTGCCCTGGTGTGGCGCCCGTACTGCGCAGCAGGGCCAGTTCCGCCGCGCGCTGACGCACATTCACCGTCAGCGTCGACGCCACCGCGAAGAACACCAGCAGCGAGCCGTAGCCGCCGACCACGCCGGCGGTCAGGGTGAGCGCCTGCGCGTCGGCGTCGGCGACGCCCGGCCCGGCGGCGGTGTCGTGCATCGAGTTGAACGTGGTGACGATCGCGGAGCCCAGAAAGGTGGCGAGCAGGGTCGCGGCAAATCCGCCGGGGCGGTGCCGGATCGTCCGCAGGGAGAGCGCGAACACGCCTCACACCTCCAGCGGGACATGGGGCGCGACAGGGTCGCCGGAATGGGCCAGCCGCTCGGCGATGACCTCCACACTCGGCCGCGCCAGGTGCCCGGCGAGCCTGCCGTCCGCCAGAAACAGCACGGTGTCGGCGTACGAGGCTGCCACCGGGTCGTGCGTCACCATCACCACGGTCCCGCCGTGGGCGCTCACCACCTCCCGGAGGAGCATCAGGACATCGCGCGCGCTGCGGGTGTCCAGCGCACCGGTCGGCTCGTCCGCGAAGATCACACTGGGCGCGGTGACCAGCGCGCGGGCGATGGCGACCCGCTGCCGCTGACCGCCGGAGAGCTGGTCCGGCAGCTGGCCGAGACGGTCACCGAGGCCGACCTCCTCAAGGATCCGCCGGGTCCTGGCCCGGTTCACCGGACGCCGGGCGAGCCGCAGCGGCAGTGTGGTGTTCTGCTCCACGGTCAGTGCGGGCAAGAGGTTGTACTGCTGGAAGACGAACCCGATCCGGCGGCGCCGGAACTTCGTCAGCCGGGCCTCGCCGCCACCGGTCATCTCCTCGCCGTCCACCACGATCCGCCCGCTGTCCGGCCGGTCGAGGCCCGCCGCACACTGCAACAGGGTGGACTTACCGGAACCCGACGGCCCCATCACGGCGGTGAAGGTACCCGCGGGAAGGCTCAGCGTCACCGCGTCGAGCGCTGTCACCGCGTTCTCCGCAGTTCCATGGATCTTGGTGACCTCCACCAGGCGCAGCGCCTCAGCTGCCCCACCGCCCTCGGTCCTGCCGTCGCGTCGCAACATGGTGTCCTCTCCATCGGGCACGTTCGCGCCCCCCGCGATGACGGTAGAGGCGGCGGCGGGCGCGCACACGGGGCCGAGGACCCCGTTCCCGGGTGGTGTTGGGCGCACCCCCGCGCGGGGTGTGGGTCCCCACCCCTGGTGCCGGTTTCGCCGCGCGGGGCCCGTCCGACGAGGGCATCGAGCCGGATGAGACCCGCCTGCGACCGAATGACGCTCCGTCCGTGCTCCGCTCCCTGTGTACCGCCCTGTACGCCGCCCTGCCGAGCCGCCCACGGGGGACCAGTCACGATGCGGACAGATCACACCGACCTACCCGTCATCCGGGTCGAGGCGGGCGCTCCCGACGCCGCCGAGCTGGCCGCCGTCACCGCTGTGCTACTGGCCGCGCTCGCGGCCGGGGACCACGGCTCGGGCGCCGCCGGGCCCGCGACCGGGGGGCCGCCCGGCCCCGCGACCTGGGCCAAGGACCCGGCCGGGCCCGGTCCGGCCGGATCCTGGGCCCGCCGCCCTCAGCCGACGTGGCGACCCCTCCTGTGATCACCGCCCGCCCCGCGGGCCACCTGTCCAACGGGCCGACCGCTCAGCCTTGCGCGCCGTTCAGCCTTGCGCGCCGTTCAGCCTTGCGCGCCGTTCAGCCCTGCGCGCCGTTCAGCCCTGCACGCCGCTCAGCCCTGCACGCCGCTCAGCTCGTTCGGCGCCTTCGGCAGGGTGACAGAGGCGAGCCGCTTCCCGGACTCGATGTCGATCGCGTGGATCCGCTTGGCGGCCGGGTCGGACACATAGGCGGTGTGGTCGCGGACGAAGAGCGTCGGCCGGGCCTGCTGCCACTCCAGCGGTTCCTGCCAGGCGCCGATGACCGGCACGGTCCTGGTGACCTCGCCCGCCACGGGGTCGATCACATGGATCTTCCCGTCGGTGCCGAGGACGAGCGCCTCACCGTGCGGGCCGCGCGCCAGGGAGCGGAAGGTGTAGCTGGTCCCGAGGTCGACGAGCCGCAGCTTCCCGGTCTCCGTGTGGATCAGCGACACCTGCTCGGGGCGTTCGAGTTCGGCGTCGGCGTCCTTCTTGTAGTCGCCGAGGACGACGGGGGACGCCTCGGACCCGGCCTGATTGCCGATCCTGCCGTACGGGGTGGGGCTCTTCGCCTTGGTGATGACACCGTCCCGGTAGATCAGGACCCCGTCCTCGCAGCCGATGACGACGGCCTCGCCGCGCGCGGTCGCCTCCCCGTGCACCCCGGGGCACTTCTCGCTGCGGGCGACCTCCTTGCGGTTCTTGTCGAGGACGGAGATGCCGACCCGCTTGTCCTCGGTGCCGAGGGTGGTGACCAGCCGACCGTTCGCCAGCTCGATGGCGACCCCGTGGTGCGGGGCGGCGGACCTGTGGGTGTCGGTCTTCGGCTTGCCGCCGCTCAGCTCCTTCGGATCGAACGCCGTGATCTCGCCGGAGCCGTCGCTGAAGAGCACGGTCCGGCCTGCGTGGTGCACCACATGCCCCGGCTTGGGACCCTTGAACTCGATGTCCGTGAACGCCCGGCCGCCGGCGTCCAGGACACGGAACCCGGTCGTGGTGGACACCATCACATGGCGGTCGTCGCCCGCGGGGTTGACGCGGTTGAACCCCGGCAGCGGCAGATCCGCGGCGACCTTGAGCGTGTCGCCGTCCAGGATGCGGAGTCCGCCGTCGTACGTGGTGACGAGGGGGTTCCTGACGGGCGCGGCCGAGGTCCCCGGCTCACCGCCGGCCCGCCCGGCGGACGGTTCCTTCCTCTGTTCCCCGCAGGCGGTGAGCGCGAGCGAGACGGTCAGCAGGACGGCGACGGAGGCCGCCGTCCGGGGGCGCACTGAGATCTTCATGATTCTCTTGATTTCCTTGTCTGATGTCTGATGTCTGATGTCTGATGTCGGCGGAGTCGGCCGGGTGCGGCTGTGACTTCTGCTGTGCCGTGGGATTCGTTCGCGATTCAGTTCTTGTGCAGGAGTCAGTTCCTGTGCGTGAGTCAGTTCTTGTGGGTGAGGCTATCGCCGTGGTGTTGGCGCGCATCATTTCCAGATAGGTGGCCGCTCCCTTGTTCTTCGCGGTGAGCGACTCGGAGAACAGCGGGACGACCCGGACCCGTACGCGGCTCTCCCTCTTCAGGACCTGAGCCAGCCGCTCGGGCTGGGAGGAGTCCGCGAAGATCGCTCCGACACCGGCCCTTTCGATCGCGGTGGCCAGCGACTTGAGATCCGATGCGCTCGGCGACGCCAGGGTGGTGCCGCTGGGAATCACCGCTCCGATCACCCGGAATCCGAATCGGCTCGCCAGATATCCGAAGACATGGTGATTGGTCACGAGACTGCGCTTTCCGGCCGGGATCGCGCTGAAGCGCTGTCGCATCCAGGACGCGAGTTCATCGATTTCCCCGCCGTAACGGTCCGCGTTCTTCCGGATCGTGGCAGCGTCGACACCGCCGACGTTCTTCACGATCTGTTCGCCGATGAGCCGGGCCGCCGTCCGGACGCGATACGGGTCGGTCCAGAAGTGCGGATCGGGCTCACCCGCCATGTCGTCGGAGGCGTAGTCGATCGGGTCGGCCGCCTCACCGACGGCGAACGCGGCGACGCCCGCCTCCCGCGCGGCGTCAACATGCCGCAGGACGTTCTCCTCCAGGCCGAGCCCGTTGTACACGACGAGATCGGCCTGTTCGAGCCGGGCGGCCTGCGGGGCGGAGATACCGAAGGAGTGCGGATCGGCGTCCGCCGCCATCAGCACCGTGACCTCCGCCTCGGCACCGACGATGTTCCGGGTGATGTCACCGAGGATGTTGGTGGTGACGACCACACGGGGGCGGTCGTCCTCCTCCCCGGAGCAGCCGACGGCACCGAGCAGCAGGGTGCCCACGAGCGCGGCGATCGCGGCGAGGGCCGCCGCGCGTGCGGTCGGCGTACGGTGTCCGGCGCGCGTCGGGCGGTCGGTGGTCATCGGCCCGTCTCCACCATGTGGGTGGGCGCGATGTCGAGCGGGAAGGTGCGGGCCCGGCGCAGACCGTCGTTGTAGTCGATCTCATGGACCCTCTTCGCCGACGCGTCGTTGATGTACGCGCGGCCGGCGTCGATCTCTATGACCGCGGGGGTGCCGCCGGGCCTGGGGAGCACCTTGGTGGTCGCGGTCCGCCGCCCCGTGGCCGGGTCGTACGCCGACAGCACACCGTCCGGGGCCAGGGCGAGCAGTGGCGTGCCTTCGCCCGCCGTGGTCGCCGCGACGACGGGGCCGGTCCTGATGTGTGTCCAGGCCCGTTTCGTGGTGTCGAGCAGCCAGGCGCCGTCGTCGCCCGCGCGGGCCGCGAGCGTGCTGCCACCCGGCCGGTGGTCGAACGAGCGGGCGCGGTCCCGGGCCGCCACGGCCTTGCCGTAGGGGATCTTCAGACCGGTGAAGCGGCCGTTCTTCCCGGTGATGAGCAGGGCGCCATCGGAGCACGCGAGGACCACGCCGCGGCGGGTGACGGCCGCGCCGCCGGGCTGTGCGCACCGTGCGCCGATGGAGGTCACCGGCCGGGTGCCCTCGCGGCCGGTGATCTGCACGGTGTCCCGCCCGCTGCCGCGGCCCGGGACGACGAGATGTTCCCGGTACGGGACGACCGGGCCGGGCCGCGCCGCGCCGGGCAGGGGGCGGCCCGCCCCCACGGTGCCGTCCGCCAGTGCGGTGCGGTCGTACAGCCTGGCGCTGCCGTCGGCGAAGGAGACCGCCGTGACGGCGGGGTCGCTGTGGATGTGCGACGCGCGCTGTCCGGGGATCGGCCCGATGCCGCGGACCTTCGCCCGGTAGTGGTGGACATGGTCGCCGTGGTCGACCGTCCAGGTGCCGCTGTCGACGACCCGGGTCCCGGTGGCGGTGGCGAGGAAGGCGAACCGGCCGTCGGTGACGGCCCCGCGTATCGGTTCGGTGCCCTTGAGCGCCGTGGTGTCCCCGGTGACCAGATCCAGCACCCGGGTCGCGCCCGAGGCCGCGTCCGCCAGTACCAGGCGGGCCTGCTGTTCGGCGGTCTCCTCGGCCCCTTCGACATATCCGTGGGGTGGTGAGGTGGCCGGGGCGTTCGCCGCCGGGGAGGTCCCGCCGCCGGAGCCGCTCTGGCAGCCGGCGGTGAGCAGGGCCGCGGCGACGGCGGCGCCGAGCGTGGCCGAAGGGCGGGGCTTCCTGGGTTTCATGACGTATGTCCGTATTCCATCGGGGAGTCGGTGGGTTCCGTCCGGGAGTCGGTGCGAGGGGCGGCTCCGGGTTCCCGCCATCGGCCGCGCAGTGCGGCGGCGAGAGTGGAGAGCAGGAAGAGCGCGACCGCGGCGGCGGCGATCGTGGCCCCCGCCGCGGTGCTCAGATGCCAGGACAGCAGCAGCCCGGTGAAGGTCGCGGCTACCCCGAAGCAGGCGGCCCCGGCCATGATCGTCGGGATGCGCCGGGCCCAGGGGAGCGCCGCCGCGGGCGGTGCGATCAGCAGGCCGAAGACCAGCAGTGTCCCCACGATGTGGAACGAGGCGACGATGGCCAGCGTGAGAAGTCCCAGCAGGGCGGTGTGCGCGAGCCGGGGCCGCAGCCCGAGCGTCCGCGCCTTGCGCTCGTCGAACGCCAGGGCCACGAACGGCCGGTGACCCAGCACCGAGACCACCAGTGCGACGCCCAGGGCGATCGCGAGTTGGACGAGTTCCCTGTCGCGTACGGCGAGGACGTCGCCGAAGAGGAACCCGGTGAGATCGACGGCGAAGGACTGGGAGCGGGAGACGATGATCACGCCCAGCGAGAGCATCCCCACGAAGAGCAGCCCGATGCTGGTGTCCTGGGACAGCCGGGGCGCCCGGCCGGCCGCGGTGACGCCCAGCGCCATGGCGGCGGCGCTGAGGGTCGCGCCGATCAGCAGGTTTCCGCCGAGGAGCGACGCCAGGGCGACTCCGGGCAGCATGCCGTGTGACATGGCGTCACCGAGGAACGCCATCCCCCGCAGTACCACCCACGTACCGGCGACGGCACAGATGAACGACACCAGAATGCCGCCCCACAGCGCCTGCCGGACGAATGTCACCTCGAAGGGATCCATCAACCAGTCCATGGAGCGGGACCCTATAATGAAAATGATTATCACTTCAAAGGGGGTTTCGATGGATGAGACCGGACAGGGCCGGGGGATCGTGCTGGACGGTGTGTCGGCGGGTTACGCGGGTCGGCCGGCGCTGCGTCAACTCACCGCCCGCATACCGGAGTTCGCGACCACCGCAGTGGTCGGGGCGAACGGCTCGGGCAAGTCCACCCTGCTCGGCGTGCTGGCCGGGGTGCTGCCCGTCACAGCGGGGAAGGTGGTCCGCCGTTCCGGGAAACGGCCCGCGTTCGTCGTCCAGCGGAGTGCCGTCGCCGACGCGCTGCCGATCACGGTCCGGGACACCGTCGCCATGGGGCGGTGGGGACGGCTGGGGCTGTTCGGACGGCTGTCGGCGCACGACCGGTCGGTGGTGGACGCAGCCCTGGACCGGCTCGGCATCACCGATCTCGCGGAACGGCAGCTCGGCGAGCTGTCCGGCGGGCAGCGTCAGCGCGCCCTGGTGGCGCAGGGCCTGGCGCAGGAGTCGGATCTGCTGCTGCTCGACGAGCCGGCCACCGGGCTCGACGCGACCGCCGGGCGCCGGATCACCGAGTTGCTGGCCGAAGTGGCGGCAGGGGGCGTCACCGTCGTCCACGCCACCCACGACCTGACGGCGGCCCGCGCCGCGGACCACTGTCTGCTGCTGGGCGACGGACGGCTCCTGGCGGCGGGACCCCCGGACACGGTCCTCGCCGATGGTCCGCTCATCGCGGCCCGGCCCCGCTGACCCGGCTCCTGGTGTCCGGGGCCCGGCGCGGCCCGACGGCCCGGCTCCTGGTGTCCGGGCCCTGGTGTCCGGCCCCGTGGGGCCCGACCCGCCCCCGTTGACCCGCCCCCGTTGACCGGGCCTCGTTGACCGGGCCCCGCCCCGGCGGGCCCGTACCCGAATGGCGGAGCACAACGCGCGCACCCCCGACCCCAGGGCTGCAATGTACGGGTGACCGCGCCGCCCGACGACTGCCTCGCCCGCAACGAGTGGATCTGCGGTGAGTATCTCGCCACCCGCAGCGAGATCCTCACGGACGCGGTGCTCCAGCATCTGCGGCTCACGGCCGTGTCCGTGCTCATCGCGCTGGTCGTCGCCGTCCCGCTCGCCGTCGCGGCCCGCCGCTGGCGCTGGGCGGCGGCGCCGGCGCTCGGGATGACGACGATCCTCTACACGATCCCGTCGCTCGCGATGTTCTCCCTGCTGCTGCCCGTGTACGGCCTCTCCGCCGCGCTCGTCGTCGCGGGCCTGGTGCTCTACTCGCTCACCCTGCTCGTACGCAATATCCTCGCCGGGCTGCGCGCGGTACCGGAGGAGACCCGGCAGGCCGCGCGCGGGATGGGATACGGCCCCGTCCGCCTGCTGCTCGCCGTCGAACTCCCGCTCGCCCTCCCGGCGGCCATGGCCGGGCTGAGAATCGCCACCGTGTCCGCCGTCTCCCTGGTCACCATCGGGGCGATCGTCGGCTACGGCGGCCTGGGCAACCTCATCTTCTCGGGCATGAACACCTACTTCAAGGCCCAGGTGCTCACCGCCTCCGTCCTCTGTGTCGTCATCGCCGTCGCCGCCGATCTGCTGCTGTTGCTCATCCAGCGGTTCGCCACCCCGTGGACGCGGGCGGTGGGCGCGTGAACACCCTCGCCGACACCTGGGACTGGCTCACCAGCGCCGCCAACTGGTCCGGCGACAACGGCGTCTGGAACCGGCTCGGCGAGCATCTCTTCCTCACCGTCGTCTGTCTGGCCCTGAGCTGTCTGATCGCCCTGCCCGTCGCCCTCGTCCTCGGCCACCTCGGCAAGGGCGGCGCGCTCGCCGTCAATGTCTCCAACGTCGGCCGGGCCGTACCCACCTTCGCGGTCCTCGTCCTGCTGCTGCTCAGCCCGATCGGCGGCTACGGCTCCTGGCCGACGATCATCGCGCTGGTGCTGTTCGCCGTGCCGCCGCTGCTCACCAACGCCTACGTCGGCATGCGCGGCGTCGACCAGGACGTCGTACGCGCCGCCCGGGGCATGGGGATGACAGGTCTCCAACTGCTCGCCGGAGTCGAGATCCCGCTCGCACTGCCCCTGATCCTCACGGGCGTACGGATCGCCGCCGTCCAACTGGTGGCCACCGCGACCATCGCCGCACTCGCGGGCGGCGGCGGCCTCGGCCGGATCATCACCGCCGGGTTCAATCTCGCCTCCACCCCGCAGGTGGTCGCCGGGGCGATCCTGGTCGCGGTCTTCGCGCTGATCGTCGAGGGCCTGTTCGAAATCGGGCAGCGGCTGGCGCCCCCATGGGCGCGGGGCACCGGGTGAGGCGGCCCCCGGCGGCTCTGGCCGCTCTGGGCGCGCTGGTGTCGCTGCTGACGCTCTGCGCCGCCTGTACCACCGGGCCCTCGCTGGAGAGACAGGACCGGCTCACCGCGCCGCCCGGCGACAGCAGGGAGCTGACGATCGGTTCGGCCGGCTTCACCGAGAGCGATCTGCTCGCCCAGATGTACGCGCTCCTCCTCTCCGGCGCCGGATACTCGACGGAGATCCTCTCCGTCACCAACCGGGAGATCTACGAACCGGCGCTGGAGAGCGGTCAGATCGATGTCGTGGCCGAGTACGCGGCCACCTTCGCCGACTGGCTGAACGCCAAGGCCAACGGGGCTCAGGCGCCCCCGGCCGGCTCGCCCGACCTCACCACGACCATGACCGCACTGCGCCGCCTGGCCACCCCGCGCGGCCTGGACGTCCTCGCCCCCGGCCGGGCCGTCGACCAGAACGCGTTCGCCGTGACCAGGGCGTACGCCGAACAGCACCGGCTGAAGACCCTCAGCGACCTCGGCCGCTCAGGGCTGCCCGTACGCCTCGCGGCGGGCGACGAGTGCGTTCAGCGGCCGTACTGCGAACCTGGGCTCAGGAAGGTGTACGGCATCGACATCACCGCGGTCGACCCCAAGGGGGTCGGCACCACCCAGGCCAAACAGGCCGTCCAGAACGGCCAGGACCAGATGGTGCTGACCACCACCACCGACGCCACACTCGACGACTTCGGTCTTGTGCTGCTCGCCGACGACCGGCATCTGCAGAACGCCGACTACATCGTCCCGGTGGTGAACCGTTCCCGGGCGGGCAGCGCGGGGGTGACCGGGGCACTGGACCGGCTCAACACTGTACTGACAACGGCGGATCTGGCGTCCCTGAACGAACAGGTCGACAGCTGGCGGCGGCTGCCGGAGGACGTGGCGAGAAACTATCTGACGTCGAAGGGGCTGCTGGCGGACTGACCCGACACCTCGACCGTACGACTTCGGTGGTACGTACGACTCTGACGGCCCGGGTTACGCGGGGTGACCCGAGTGCAGGCTCTCCAGCCGCCGTTGCAGCACCCTCAGGGCCCCGCGCTGACGCCCCGGCACCCGTTTGCGCAGGGCGACGAGTCTCGGGGCGAGGGTACGGGCCGTGCCCGGGTCCTTGATCTGCTCCCACTGGTGGTGGGCGCGGTCGACCGCGCCCTCGACATCCGGGTCGTCGGTGGCCTGCTGCCGGGTCAGCCGCGCGTCGGCGGCCGACATCCACAGGGCGCAGCTCAGACCGGGCTCGCGCGCGATGCGCGCCAGATCCGCCCGTACCTCCAGCCAGTGGATCGCCTGGGCGGAACCGGGTCCGTGCACGCGCAGTTCCTGCTGCTCCCAGGCCGCTGCCGCGGCTGCGGCCTCGGTGTGCCGCCCGTCCATCGCGGCGGCGAGAATCGCGGGATGCGGGTCGGGAGCCGGTCGCGGGCCCGTGCGGGCCGCCGGGTCCGGCGCGGTGGCCGTGGCGGCCGAGCGGGTGTCACTCGTGGCGGGTCCGGGAGCGGCGCGGAGTTCGCGGGTGTCACTGCGGGCGGCCCGGGTGTCACCGGTGGCTGCCCCAGGGGCGGGCCGGAGTGCGCCGGGCGCGGACCGTGCCACTGCCGTGTCGGGCGTGGACGTTGCCACCGCCGTGTCGGGCGTGGACGCTGCCACCGCCGTGCCGGGTGGGCCGGACACCGCTCCGCCCGCCCGGACCCCCGGGGCGGCGGCCGTGGTGGCGAGTTCCGGCACGACCGGACGAGCTGGCGCCACGCCCGCCGGGGCGGGGGACGGCCCGCCGGGCGCGCGGCCCGGAAGACCCGCGCCCGCCGGGTGCGTGCCCTCCGGCCGGGGCACGCCCGGAATCAGCGGGCCGCCGGGGCCCGGCTCGCCCGGGGCGGGCGGGAAGAGACCGGGGGCGGACGGGACACCGGCGCTGCCGCGCCAGGACTCGCCCGTGAGCAGCAGCGCGCCCGCCACCCCGGCGTGCAGCGCGGCCTGTTCATGGAGGGTCACCGGGTCGGGCCGGGCACCACTGCGCCAGATCGAGGCGCAGGCCCTGAGATAGTCGGGGCTCGCCGCCCCGCGCCGGCCGGGGTGCGGGGCGATACGGCCGTATATCCGGATGGCCCGGCCCAGCGCCAGGCCGTCCTGGATCACCCGCTCCCAGGTCTCCGGGTCCGCGACCAGGTCGACGAACACCGTCGTCGTGTCGGGGCGCCGGATCGTCAGCTCCGATGCGAGCCAGTGCCACGGTAGCGCCGTGTACCGCAGGGTGGAGGGGGTGCTCCGGGCGAGCGCGAGATGCGGCAGCCGCTGCTTGCGGTCGAGTTGCAGTTGCCCGGCGACATAGAGGAACAGCGGGCCCTGGGAGGCCGCCGCCGCCCGGATACGGGTCAGTACGGTCTGCGGATCGAGTGGGTCGGCCAGCTCGACCACCGTCGCGGCCCGGGTCCCCGTCAGTGCGCTCGGCGGGACCGCGGCCAGCGCGGGCAGCACGGAACTCGCGTCGATCAGACGCCCTTTCCCCACCGGCGCGGCCGCGATCAGCAGCGCGGTTCCCGGCGCGGCCGTGTCCCCTCCCGTGATCAGCACACCCAGCACGGTATCCGACGAGGCGGGCGCGGACCGCCCCGTACGGCACCCCGGGCAGGTCGCATCCCGGCCTCAGTGCTTCAACTGTCCCGGCAGCCACCGCAGTTGCAGCGACTGCTGGAGCGGCCCGCCGCCCTCGTGCCCATTGAAGTCGTAGACCTCGATCTCCTTGTCCTGGCCGGCGTACGCGTTGAACGCGGCGAAAATCGTTGAAGGCGGACATACCTGGTCGTGGAGGCCCACCGAGAAGAGCGCCGGCGCCCGGCCCCGGGCCGCGAAGTGGACGCCGTCGAAGTAGGCCAGCGTGTCACGGACCCGTTCGACGCTGCGGCGGTGGACCTTGAGATAGTCGGCCACCTCCCGGTAGGGCGTGCTGTCGGTGATCGTGGTGGCTCGCGGGAAGTCGCACAGAAACGGCACGTCCGGCGCTATCGCCAGCAGATCGGGTACCAGCCCGCCCACGGCGATGGTGATCCCACCGCCCTGGCTCCCGCCGAGCACCGTGGTGCGGGAGGCGTCCGTGAGCGGATGGGACCGGGCCGCCTCCACCGCCCGTACCGCGTCCGTGTGCACGCGCCGGTAGTAGAACTCCGCCGGGTCCTCCACACCCTTGGTCAGAAACCCGGGGTGGGCGGGCGCGCTGCCCACCGGGTCCGCCGTGTCGCCCACGCTCCACTCGGAACCCTGGCCCCGGGTGTCCATCACGAAGTGGGCGAACCCGGCCGACGCCCAGAGGAGATGGGTGTGGGGCAGGCTGCGCCCGGCGCCGTAGCCGAGGTACTCGACGACCAGGGGCAGCGGCTCGTCCGCCCCGGCGGGGACGACGAACCAGCCCTTGACCGGGTGCCCGCCGAACCCCGCGAAGGTCACGTCGTACACCTCCACCGCCGTCAGCCCGGTGTCCACGCGCTCGAATCGCGCGTCGAGATCGTGCGTACGTGCCTCGGCCAGGGTGTCCGCCCAGAACCGGTCGAAGTCCGCCGGCTCGACGGACCGGCTGCGGTAGCCGCGCAGTTCCTCCAGTGGCAGGTCGAACAGGGCCATCAAGCACCGCCTTGGTATGACGAAAGAGGGAAGGAGGGAAATGGAGACAGGGTATGAGAAGCGACGGGCAGTGGGTCGGGCAACGAGCCAAGGCGGCCTGATTCCCCCGCCCGCGCCGGGGCGGGCGGGCAGTCCCGGCCGCGGCCCCTGCGAGCCGCGCCCTGCGAGCCGTATCGGACGGGCCGTACCCCGGCGCGCTGTACCGGACCGGGCTCCGCCCGGCGAGCCGCCGCTACGCGTCCGAGACCGAGTCGAACTCCACCTCGTCGCGGGGGATGCCCCGCTCGTCGGCGTCCACCGACCGCCGCAGTGCCTCATGCAGCTTCGCGGGGGTCAGCACCCCGACGAAGCGGGCCCCGTCCACCACCGCCACCCACCCCGCGTCGTGCTGGAGCATCTCGCTGAACGCCTGCTTCAGCGGTGCCCCGAGCGGCACCCACGCCTCCATGCGCCGGGCCAGATCGCCGACGGTGTCCCGCTCCCCGGCGGTCGAGAGGGCGTCCGCCGACACCCAGCCGTGCAGTTCGCCACCTGTGCTCAGCACCACGGCCCACCGCGCGTCCTCCGCCCGCAGCCGCGCCGCCGAGGTCCGCGCGCTCTCGTCGAGGCGTGCGAGCGGCGGCTGTTCGAGGTCGTACGCCTCGATGGTGGTGACGGAGAGCCGCTTCAATCCCCGGTCCGCGCCGACGAACCGCGCCACATAGGCGGTGGCGGGTGTGCCGAGCACGGCGGCGGGGGTGTCGAACTGCTCGATGTGCCCCTGCCCGTACACGGCGATACGGTCCCCCATCCGCACCGCCTCCTCGATGTCATGGGTCACCAGGAGCACCGTCTTGCGCACGGTGGCCTGGAGGCTCAGGAACTCGTTCTGCAGCCGCTCGCGCACCACCGGGTCGACCGCGCCGAACGGCTCGTCCATCAGCAGTACCGGCGGGTCGGCCACCAGGGCCCGGGCCACGCCCACCCGCTGGCGCTGGCCGCCGGAGAGCTGGGCCGGATAGCGGGGTCCGTACACCGAGGGGTCCAGACCCACCAGATCGAGGAGTTCGGCCGCCCGCTCGCGTGCCTTCGCCTTCTTCCAGCCGATCAGCGCGGGGACGGTCGCGGTGTTGTCGAGGACGGTGCGGTGCGGGAAGAGGCCGACCTGCTGGATCACATAGCCGATCCGGCGGCGCAGTTGGACCGGGTCGACCCGGGAGATGTCCTCGCCGTCGACCAGGATGCGGCCTGCCGTGGGCTCGATGAGCCGGTTGACCATCATCATCGTGGTCGTCTTGCCGCAGCCGGACGGGCCGACCAGGGTGACCAGCTCGCCCTCCGCCACCTCGAAGGACAGACCGTCGACGGCGGTCGTGCCGTCCGGGTAGACCTTGCTGACCTGCTCGAACCGGATCATCCCCCCACGTTAGGTCGTGTCGTCGGCCGCGCACACGGGCCGGGACTGTACGAGTCACCGGCGGGTGGCGCCAAGGAGCCGGGGCCGATCAGGTGTTGTCATGCCCCTTGCAACCTCAGGGGGTGGCTGGTTCCATCGTTAGGAAACTTTACTTCCAGTTCGGGCACCCCACACCAGATCCTGGAGACGATCATGAAGCCCCCACGCCGCCGTATGTCCTCCCTCGCCGGTATCGGCGCCCTCGCCGCCGCCCTGGCCTTCGGCCTCACGACCGCCCCCACCGCTCCGGCGGCCCCCGCCCGGCCCGCCGAGCGCGCCCCCTCGGCCGCCGCCGCGACACCCGTCGACATCAACGGCCGGCTCAAGGTCTGCGGCACCAGCCTCTGCAACCGGTACGGCAAGCCGATCCAGCTCCGCGGCATGTCCACCCACGGGCTCCAGTGGTTCCGCAACTGTGTGACGGGCGGTTCGCTCGACGCCCTCGCCAAGGACTGGAACGCCGACGTCGTCCGCCTCTCCCTGTACATCCAGGAACAGGGCTACGAGACCGACCCCCGCGGGTTCACCGACCTGGTCCACGCGCTCATCGAGTCGGCCTCCGCACGCGGCATGTACGTGATCGTCGACTGGCACATGCTCAGCCCGGGCGACCCCCACCACAACCTCGGCCGCGCGAAGACCTTCTTCAAGGAGATCGCCCGGCGCCACAAGCACAAGAAGAACGTCCTGTACGAGATCGCCAACGAACCCAGCGGCGTGAGCTGGGCCCGCATCAAGAGCTATGCCGAGCAGCTGATCCCCGTCATCCGCAAGGAGGATCCGAACGCCCCCGTCCTCGTCGGCACCCGCGCCTGGTCGTCCCTCGGAGTCTCCGAGGGTGCCGACGAGACCGAGATCGTGAACAACCCCGTCAATGCCTCCAACATCATGTACACGTTCCACTTCTACGCCGCCTCGCACCGTGACGAGTACCTCGCCACCCTGTCCCGGGCCGCCGGCCGGCTGCCGGTGTTCGTCACCGAGTTCGGCACCCAGAACTACTCGGGCGAGGGCGACAACGACTTCACGATGTCCCAGCGCTATCTGGATCTGATGGCGAGCAAGAAGATCAGCTGGGTCAACTGGAACTTCTCCGACGACCACCGCTCCGGCGCGGTCTTCCAGCAGGGCGTCTGCGGCGGCAACGGCCCCTGGACCGGTACGGCGCCCCTGAAGCAGGCCGGTGTGTGGATACGGGACAGGGTCAGGACCCCGGACCGCTTCCCCACGCGCTGACCGAGACTCGCTGACCGCGCGGCTCCCGCCACCCGCGCCCGCCCATGGGACCACCCGTGTGATCCCATGGGCGAGCGCGCCGCAGCGAACAGGAGCCCCCGTGACCAGTTACCGCCAGCCCGGAGTCGTACTCACCGACCGGCGCTTCGGCGTCCCGCTCGACCACACGGACCCCGGCGGGGAACGGCTGGAGCTGTACGGACGCGAGGTCGTCGCCACGTCACGGGCCGGTGAGGAACTGCCCTGGCTGGTCTACCTGGAGGGCGGCCCCGGCTTCGGCGCGCGCCGCTTCATCGGCAAGCAGGCATGGCTGGGGCGGGCCGTCCAGGAGTACCGCGTGCTGCTCCTCGACCAGCGCGGCACCGGCCGCTCCACCCCCCGGAACCACCGCACCCTCGCCGCACTCGGCGGCCCCGAGGCGCAGGCGGCCCATCTCGCCCACTTCCGCTCCGACGGCATCGTCCGCGACTGCGAGATGATCCGGCAGCAGCTCACCGGGGGCGCCCCCTGGTCCGTGCTCGGCCAGAGCTTCGGCGGATTCTGCGCCACGCACTATCTCTCCACCGCGCCCGAGGGACTGCGCGAGGTCTTCATCACCGGCGGCCTGCCCTCGCTCGACGCCCACGCCGACGATGTCTACCGGGCCGCGTACCCCCGGATGCGGCGCAAGGCCGAGGCGCACTACGCCCGCTATCCGATGGACATCTCCCGCGCCCGCCGCGTCGCCGCCCATCTCGCCGAGCACCGGACCGTACTGCCCGGCGGCTACACCCTGACCCCCGAGGCGTTCCAGTCCCTCGGCATCGGCCTCGGGAGCGGGGACGGCAGCCACCGGCTCCACTATCTGCTGGAGGACGCGTTCATCCGCGTCGGCGGACGCCATGAACTCTCCGACTCCTTCCGGGAAGAGGCCCTCTCCCAGCTCTCCTTCGCCGGGCATCCGCTCTACGCCCTGCTGCACGAAGCGATCTACGGCTGGGGCGAGCGGCCCACCGGCTGGGCCGCCGAACGCGTACGGCGGGAGTTCCCCCGGTTCGACGCGGCGACCGCGCTCGACGGGGACGGGCCGCTGCTGTTCACCGGGGAGACCATCCACCCCTGGCACTTCGAGGCCGACCCGGCGCTGCGCCCGCTGCGCGAGACCGCCGAACTGCTCGCCGCCCGCACCGGCTGGGAGCCGCTGTACGACGCCGGGCGGCTCGCCGCCAACGAGGTCCCGGTCGCCGCCGCCGTCTACCACGACGACATGTACGTCGACACCGCCCACTCGCTCGACACCGCCCGCACTGTCCGGGGACTGCGCACCTGGGTCACCGACGAGTACGAGCACGACGGCCTGCGCGCGGGCGGCCCGAGGGTGCTGGACCGGCTGATCTCCCTCGCCCGGGACGAGATCTGAGACCTGTACAGGGGCGAGATCGGGGACCCGTACGGGACGAGATCTGAGACCTGGACGGGACGAGATCCGGGACCCGTACGGGACGAGATCTGAGACGTGTACGGGACGAGATCTGAGACGTGTACGGGACGAGATCTGAGACGTGTACGGGACGGGATCCTGGGCCCGGGCCGCACCGGGAGAACGGCCTCCGCCGTATTCTGCGCCCATGACCGACCCCAGCCCTGAGCAACTGGCACCCATGCCCGACGACTGGCGGCGCGCGCTCGCCGTCGTCGCCCACCCCGACGACCTCGAATACGGCTGCGCGGCGGCCATCGCCGGATGGACCGACGGCGGCCGGGAGGTCGCCTATCTCCTCGCCACCCGCGGTGAGGCCGGGATCGACACCCTCCCCCCGGCCGAGTGCGCCCCGCTGCGCGAGCGGGAGCAGCGGGCGAGCGCCGCGGTCGTGGGCGTGACCACGGTGGAGTTCCTGGACCACCGGGACGGGGTGATCGAGTACGGCACCGCGCTGCGCCGGGACATCGCGGCGGCCATCCGCCGCCACTGCCCCGAACTGGTCATCACCCTCAACCACCGGGACACCTGGGGCGGTACCGCCTGGAACACCCCCGACCACCGGGCCGTCGGCCGGGCGACCCTGGACGCGGCGGCGGACGCGGGCAACCGCTGGATCTTCCCCGAGCTGATCTCCGAGCAGGGGCTCGACCCCTGGGACGGGGTCCGCTGGGTCGCCGTCGCGGGCTCCGCCACCCCGACGCACGCGGTCGACGCGACGGCGGGTCTGGAGCGCTCGGTCCGCTCGCTGATGGAGCACCGCACGTATATCGAGGGACTGACCGATGACGACCCGGAGACCTACTGCCGCTCCTTCCTCATCCCCTTCGCCGAGGAGGCGGGCGCGCGGTTCGGCGGCCGGCCCGCGGTGACCTTCGAGCTGTTCGGGCGCTGACGGCGGGAGCGCCGTTCCGGGCTCGGGAATGGGCTCGGAAGGGGTTCCGGAACGGTGCGAACGGGGGCTCCGGAAGACCCGCGCGCGGCGGGGTGCGGCGGGCCGGGGCTTCCCGTGGATTCAAGCGACTGCTTAGTATGCGTCGCGGACACGGTACCGCCGACGGTTTGTGGAGGCCCCTGACATGCAGGCATGGCGAGTGCACCGGAACGGTGAGCCCAGCGAGGTGATGCGGCTCGCGGAAGTGGAGCGTCCCGCACCGGGCGATGGGCAGCTGCTGCTGAAGGTCCGGGCCGCGAACATCAACTTCCCCGACGCGCTGCTGTGCCGCGGCCAGTACCAGAGCAGGCCGCCGTTTCCGTTCACCCCCGGTCTTGAGATCTGCGGGGAGACCGAGGACGGCCGCCGGGTCATCGCCGGTTCCGTACTCCCGCACGGCGGACTCGCCGAGTACACGGTCGCCGACGCGGCCGGTGTGCTGCCCGCCCCCGACTCCCTCGACGACGCCGAGGCCGCCGCCCTGCACATCGGCTATCAGACGGGCTGGTTCGGACTGCACCGCCGCGCCCGGCTGCGCGCGGGCGAGACCCTGCTCGTCCATGCGGCGGCCGGGGGCGCGGGCAGCGCGGCCGTCCAGCTCGGCAAGGCCGCCGGGGCCCGCGTCATCGGTGTGGTCGGCGGTGAGCGCAAGGCCCGCGCGGCCCGGGAGCTGGGGTGCGACCTCGTCCTCGACCGCCGGGACGACGACATCGTCACCGCCGTCAAGGAGGCGACGGGCGGCCGGGGCGCGGATGTCGTCTACGACCCCGTCGGCGGCGACGCCTACGCCAGGTCGGCCAAGTGCGTCGCCTTCGAGGGCCGGATCGTCCTCGTCGGCTTCGCGAGCGGCGCGATCCCGACCGTCGCCCTCAACCACGCGCTCGTGAAGAACTACTCCATTCTCGGCCTGCACTGGGGCCTGTACCGGCACCGGGATCCGGCCGCTGTCCTGGCCTGCCACGAGGAGCTGACCGCTCTCGCCGCCCAGGGGCTGATCAAGCCGCTGATCAGTGGACGCGTCCCGCTGAAGGACGCCGCCGACGCCGTCCAGCGCGTGGCCGACGGAGTGACCACCGGCCGTCTCGTCGTCGTTCCGCAGGGCGACGACGCCTGACGGGCTGGGGGACGACGCCTGACGGCAAGGTCACGGGAAGGCCAAGGGAGGACGGTGACCGGCCCGCACCGTACGGTCGGCGCCCCGCCCCCCGGCGGCAGTCGTGAACCGGACCGGGTCGGCCGCTCGCCGCGTACCATCCGTCCCCGGGGGGCGGGACGCGGCGCCCCGGGGCCCGCACGCACCGCGCGGCCGGTACCCCGCCGAACCCGGGCGCCGGGCAGCGCGGCGAGTGTGGCGACGAGACCCCTCGGTGTGACGAGAACCCCTCGGGCCGGTGTATCCAGCACCCATTTATGTGCTGTTTAATTGCGAGCTGTTCGCAATAACATCTGATCTTCAGTAGGGGTGTGGATCCATGTCAGCCCGATCGGACCGCTCGACCCGTTCGATACGCGGCCTGGCCGCTGTGACCCTGACCACCGCGCTCACCGTGGGAGCGGCGGCCTGCTCCAACCCCGACAGCGGTACGGCGGGCAAGAGCGGCGCCGGGGAATCGGCCGTCGTCGGCATCGCCACCGAGCCCGAGAGCCTCAGCCCGCTGCTCGGCTTCGGCAAGGACGGCAACTCGAAGATCTTCGACGGGCTGCTCGCGCTCGACACGGAGATGAACCTCCGGCCCGCGCTCGCCGCCGCGCTCCCCGAGGTCAGCCCCGACCGGCTGACCTACACCTACAAGCTGCGGCAGGGAGTGAAGTTCAGCGACGGCGAGCCGTTCGGCGCCGAGGACGTGGTCTTCACCTACCGCACCGTCCTGGACAAGAAGACGAACAACGCGTCCAAGTCCGAACTCGACGCGGTCAAGACCGTCGAGGCGAGCGGCGACGACACCGTCGTCTTCACCCTGAAATACCCGTACGCGCCTTTCGCCCGGCGCACCGTCCACCCGATCGTCCCCCAGCACATCGCCGCGAAGCAGGACGTGAACACCGGCCCGTTCACCACCAAGCCGATCGGGACCGGCCCGTATCTCCTCACCAACTGGTCCAAGGGCGAGAAGCTGAGCTTCAAGGCCAACCCCGGGTACTGGGGCGGCGAACCCCGGGTGAAGAAGTTCACCATGGCGGTCGTCAAGGACGACGACGTCCGCGCCACCCGGCTGCGCGCCGGGGACCTCGACGGAGCGATCCTGCCGCCCAACCTCGCCGCGGGCTTCAAGGGCGACAAGGCGAAGAAGACCCACCGGGCCACCACCTACGACTACCGGACCGTGACCCTGCCGACCGGCAACAAGGTCACCGGCGACACCGCGGTCCGCCGGGCCCTCGACATCGCCGTCGACCGGCAGACCATGGTCGACAAGATCCTCGAAGGCGCCGGAAAGCCCGCCTACGGCCCCGTGCCCACCGGCAGCGAGTGGTTCGCCGAGGGCACCGAGCGCACCCACGACCTCGCCGCCGCGCAGAAGATCCTCGACGACGCGGGCTGGAAGCCGGGCGGCGACGGAATCCGCGCCAAGGACGGCGTACGGGCCGAGTTCCCGCTCTGGTACCCCTCCGGCGACAAGCTCCGCCAGGACCACGCGCTCGCCTACGCCTCCGACGCGAAGAAGGCCGGCATCGACATCAGGACCCAGGCCGGCACCTGGGAGGTCATCGAACCCCGGATGAAGACCGACGCCGTCCTCGCGGGCGGCGGCTCGCCCGGCGACCCCGACTTCGACCAGTATCTGCTGCTCACCTCGTCCGTCGCCGGCGACGGCTTCAACAACATGGGCTGGTACGACAACCCGGTCGTCGACAAGGCGCTCCTGGACGGCCGCCGCAGCGGCGACACGGCCGCGCGGAAGGCCGCGTACGACACCGTCCAGCGCGAACTGGTGAAGAACCCCGGCTACACCTTCCTCACCCATATCGACCATGTGTATGTCGTCGACGACAGCTGGGACGGGCTGACCACCCAGACCGAGCCGCATGAGCACGGGCTCGCCTCCGGCCCCTGGTGGAACGTCGAGGACTGGACCCCCAAGGGCACGAAGAAGTGAGCGTTTCCCTCGCCAAGGGGGGAACGACGCGCCGCCGCCTGCCCTGGGGGCCGATGGCACGCATGGCGGGGCGGCGGACCCTGTTCGCCGCCCCCATCCTCCTCGCCGTCACCTTCGGGGTCTTCGCCGTCGCCGCGGCCTCGCCCTTCGACCCCGTCAAGGCGTACACCGGCACCGCCGGGCTCACCGCGACCCAGGAGAACCTCGACCAGATCCGCGCCAACCTCGGCGTCGACGACCCCTTCGTCACCCGCTGGTGGAACTGGCTGACCTCCGCGCTCCAGGGCGACCTCGGCGACTCCAGCGTGATGCGCCAGCCCGTCGCCGATGTCATCGCCGAACGCATCGGCTGGTCCGTGCTCCTCGCCGTCACCGCGTTCGCCGTCGCCATCCTGCTGGGCACCACCCTCGGCGTCCTCGCCGCACGCCGCCGCGGCGGCTGGCTCGACCGCTGCGCCAGCTCCGCCGCGTACACCCTCGAAGCGGCCCCCGCCTTCTGGCTCGGACTGCTCGCCATCTGGTTCTTCGCCCTGGAACTCGGCGTCCTGCCCGCCGGCGGACTCACCGACACCGCGAGCGACGTCATCACCTTCGGCCAGGTCGCCTCCCATCTGGTGCTGCCCGCGGCCGTCCTCGGGATCTCCCAGCTGCCGTGGTTCTTCCTGTACGTACGCCAGGGCGTCGCCGACGCCCTGGAGGAGGACCCCGTACGCGGCGCCCGCGCCCGCGGCCTTGGCGAGGGAACCGTCCTCGTCGGACACGCCCTGCGCTCCGGGATGCTGCCCATGCTCACCCTTGTCGGCTCCCGCGTCCCCGAGCTGATCACCGGAGCGCTGCTCGTGGAGACCGTCTTCAGCTGGCCCGGCATCGCCGCCGCGACGGTCGAGGCCGCCACCTCCGTCGACTTCCCGCTGCTGGCGGCGCTCACCGTGCTCGCCACCGCCGCCGTACTCCTCGGCAATCTGCTGTCGGACCTGCTGTACGGACTCGCCGACCCGAGAGTGGGCTTCGATGGCTGACACCCTGCCCGAGACGGCCTGGCGCTCGCACGGGCGCACCCGCCGCTCCACCCGTACGGTCCGGATCACGGTCTCCGCCGTCATCGTGGCCGCCGTCGTCCTCGCCGTACTGATCGTGCCGCCCGTCGTCCAGCTCGACGAGCAGGCCGTCGATCTGTCCCAGAAGCTCCAGCCGCCGTCCTGGGCCCATCCCTTCGGCACCGACGACGTGGGCCGTGACCTGCTGGTGCGCTGTGTCTACGGGCTGCGGGTCTCCCTGCTCGTCGGCCTCGTCGCCGCCGTCGTCGCCACCGTCATCGGCACCCTGGTGGGTGCGGCGGCAGCGGCCTTCGGCGGCTGGACCGACCGGGTCGTGATGCGGCTCGTCGACACCTTCTCCTCCGTGCCGCATCTGCTGCTCGGCATCTTCATCGTGGCGATGTTCCGCCCCGGGGTGTGGCCCGTCATCGTCTCCGTCGGCCTCACCCACTGGCTCTCCACCGCCCGGATCGTCCGCTCCGAAGTGCTCTCCCTGCGCTCACGCCCCTATATCGACGCGGCGATATCCGGCGGCGCCTCCCGGCTGCGGGTCACCGCGCGCCATCTGCTGCCGGGCGTGCTGCCGCAGGCGGGGCTCGCGGCCGTCCTGATGGTGCCGCACGCCATGTGGCACGAGTCCGCGCTCTCCTTCCTCGGCCTCGGGCTCCCGTCCCACCAGGCCAGCCTCGGCAATCTGGTGCAGTCCGCGCGCAGCTCGCTGCTCGCCGGGGACTGGTGGCCGACGCTGTTCCCCGGACTGTTCCTGATCGTCCCCACCCTCGCGATCGCGGGCCTCGCGGGCGCCTGGCGGGAACGGATCAACCCTCGCCGCCGATCGGAGCTGATGCTGTGAGCGCGCAGTCGGTACCACCGGTCCTGTCGGTACGGGAGCTGTCCGTACGGTTCCGGATGCGCGGCGGACGCCATATCGCCGCCGTCACCGGAGCGACCTTCGACCTCGCGGCGGGGGAGTGCCTGGCCCTCGTCGGCGAGAGCGGCTGCGGCAAGTCCGTCCTCGCCTCCGCCCTCCTCGGGCTGCTGCCCGGCAACGCCCAGACCTCGGGCACCGCGACCGTCGACGGCGTCGAACTCCTCGGCGCCGACGAGCGCACCCTCGCCCGCACCGTACGGGGACGGCGCATCGGCCTCGTACCGCAGAGCCCGGCCGCGCATCTCACCCCCGTACGGACCGTGGGAGCGCAGTTGGCGGAGACCCTGCGCGCGCTCGCCGGCACACCCCGGCGCGAGGCCGCGCGGGCCGCCGTCGCGGCGGCCGAACGGGCCGCGTTCCCCGCCGACCACCTGGACCGCTATCCGCACGAACTCTCCGGCGGGCTCGCCCAGCGCGCCGCGACCGCCCTCGCCCTGATCGGCGACGCGCCCCTGCTGCTGGCCGACGAACCGACCACCGGACTCGACCGCGACCTGGTCAACCGCACGGTCGACGAACTGCGGCGGCACACCGGGCGGTCGGGCGACGGCCGCGCCCTGCTGATGATCACCCACGATCTCGCGGCGGCCGAGCGGATCGCCGACCGGGTCGCCGTGATGTACGCGGGCCGGATCGTGGAGATCGCCGGTGCCGGGGAGTTCTTCGGGAAGCCGGGCCCCCGCCATCCGTACGCCCGGGGCCTGCTGGCCGCGCTGCCCGAACGGGACTTCACCCCCATCTCCGGGATGCCGCCGGAGCTGGGCGATCTCCCCTCGGGCTGCGCGTTCGCGGCCCGCTGCGACCGCGCGACCGACGCGTGCGGGGCGCTGCCTCGGCTGGTGGCGGGCGTGGAGTGCCATCACCCCTTGGATACCGGTGCCGCCGGCGTGGGCGACGACGAGAGGGCGGCGCGTGTCTGACCTCCGTGATCCGCGCGCTCTCCCCGCCGCCGGTGCCCGCGGTGCGCCCGTGCACCCCGGACGGCACCGTCACGGCGGGCCCCGGCCGGGGCGCACCGGCTCGGGACCCGGGCCCCGTACGCGCCGGGTGCCCGCCCGGCACCCCGTACGCCCGTACCACCGCCCGGAGGGCCACCGTGCTTGAACTCGACGCGATCACCGCCGGGTACGACCCGCGCAAGCCCGTCGTACGGGAGGTCACGCTCACCCTCGGCCCCGGGGAGTCGGTCGGCCTGCTCGGGCCCAGTGGCTGCGGCAAGTCCACCCTGGCCAAGGTGGCCGCGCTGCTGCACCGGCCCTACACCGGCCGGGTCGTCATCGACGGTGAACCCGCCCCCGGCTGGCGGTACAGCGCGCCCCGTGCCCTGCGCACCGCGCTCGGTGTGGTCTTCCAGCAGCCGAGGCAGTCCGCCGACCCCCGGCTCCCGCTGCGCGAGCTGATCGCCGAACCCCTGCGCGCGACCGGCGCGGGCGAGGGCGCCGGGGCCCGCGTCGCGGAACTGGCGGACCGGGTGGGGCTCACCGGGGAACTCCTGGGCCGCCGCCCGCACGAGGTGAGCGACGGGCAGTTGCAGCGCGCCTGTCTGGCCCGCGCGCTGGTGCTGCGCCCGCGCTGGCTGATCTGCGACGAGATGACCGCGATGCTGGACGCGTCGACGACGGCCGCGCTGGTCGCGGTCGTCGAGGAGTACCGCGCTGAGCACGGCGCGGGCCTGCTCGCCGTCGGTCACGACAGCGTCCTGCTGGAGAGGTGGTGCGACCGCACGGTCCACTGGTCCGCCCTGGGGGCCTGATCGGCGGGGGACGGGTTCCAGCGGGGCGCGGACACCCCCCGGGGAACGTCAGCACGGTGTTGTCCTCGGTGAGTCCGGCCCGCGCGGACGCCGGACGAAGGCCGACCGAACTCCCGGTGAAGCCCCTCCCGATGGCCCGGAATCCGGTCGATACTCGGGTGTCCGCATATCACTTGGACCCCGGAGGTCCCTACCGTGCCGATCACCACCCGCCGCAGAGCCGTCACCACCCTCGCCGCCGCGCTCGCGGGGACCGTCGCCCTGCCCACCGTGGCCCGCGCCGCCGGATCGGACGGCGAACGCCCCCGACCGCTGCGGTGGGCGCACGCCCACAACGACTATCTGCACCCACGGCCCGTCCACGACGCCCTGTCCCATGGATTCACCAGCCTGGAGGCCGATGTCTTCCTGGTGAACGGCGATCTGCTCGTCGCCCACACCCCCGCCGAACTCGACCCGTCCCACACCCTGCGCTCGCTCTACCTCGATCCGCTGCTGGCGCGCGTCAGGGCCAACCACGGTTCCGTGTACCGGGGCCACCGGCGTCCCGTACAGCTGCTGATCGACATCAAGTACGACGGCGCCGCCTGCTATCTCGAACTCGACCGCCAGTTACGGCAGTACCGGCGGATGCTGAGCGGCTGTGCGAACGGGCGGGTGCGGTACGGCGCGATCACCGCGGTCGTCTCCGGCGACCGGGCCGCCCGGGTGCCGATGGAGGCACAGCGACAGCGGTACGCGTTCTACGACGGCCGGTTCGACGATCTCGCCACCCCCGTGCCCGCCTCCTTCGTCCCGCTGATCTCCGGCAACTGGAACCACGCCTTCACCTGGCGGGGCGAGGGACCCTTCCCGGCCACCGAACGGGCCCGCCTGCACACGCTCGTCGACCTGGCCCACTACCACGGCCGGCGGATCCGCTTCTGGGCCACCCACGATGTGCCGGGCTCCGCCCGTGACGCGGTGTGGACCGAACTGCTCGCCGCCGGTGCCGACCATCTCAACACCGACGACCTGGCGGGTCTCGCGCGCTTCCTGCGCGCCCACGACGGGTAGGCCCCGCCGGGCCGGCCCGGGCAACCACCCGTACGGCCGACGCGCCAGTCGGCGGGACGGACCCTCCGCTGCGCCAGACTGACGGCCGGATGCCGCAGATCCGGCGCGGCGGAGGAGGTTGGCCATGGCCATTTCGATTTCGGTGGTGCTGCTCCTGGTGGTGCTCGCGGTGATCTTCCTGCGCAGCGGGGGGCTCAAGTTCTCCCACGCCCTGGTCTGCGTCCTGCTCGGCTTCCTCCTCGCGAGCACCAGCATGGCGCCCACCATCCAGGAGGGCGTCGCGGCCACCGCCGAGGTCGTCAGCGGCCTGCGGCCCTGAACACCCGGGCGTACCGGACCGGTTCAGCCGCCGACGAGAAACGACCTGATCAGAAACCGGACGCCGTCCGGTGCCTCCAG
>NZ_JBSGUP010000036.1:0-28010 GCF_053607985.1 Streptomyces sp. NPDC055078 | reverse complement strand
GTGCGGGAGGCTCCGTCCCGCACCGCCGCACACGTCCTAGAGCAGCCGCTCGATCGCGGAGACCACTTCGGGCGCCTCGGGCTCGGTGCGCGGGCGGATCCGGGCCACCACCGCGCCGTCCCGGCCGATGAGGAACTTCTCGAAGTTCCACTGGATGTCCCCGGCCGCGCCCTCCTCGTCGGCCGTCTTCGTCAGCTCCGCGTACAGCGCATGGCGCCCGTCGCCGTTGACGTCCGTCTTCTCCAGCAGCGGGAAGGTCACACCGTAGGTGGCCGAGCAGAAGGTGCCGATCTCCTCGGCGGTCCCCGGCTCCTGGCCCGCGAACTGATTGCACGGCACACCGACAACCGTGAAGCCCTGGTCGCTGTACTGCTTCTGCAGGCGTTCAAGACCCGCGTACTGCGGCGTCAGACCGCACTGGGACGCGACGTTCACCACCAGGACGGCCTTGCCCCGGTACTCGGCGAGCGAGGTCGGCTCACCCGCGAGGGTGCGCAGCGGGATGTCGTAGAGCGTTGTCATCCGAGATCTCCTCCACAGGGGAAACAATGGTGATCGGTCGTGCCGCGGACGGGGCGGCCCCGCCCGCGGCTGTGCGGTCCGTACCCGACGCGGACGTACGGTCCGTACTCATTCAGAACTCATTCAGAGCCGGCCCACCGAGGTGACGCGTACGACCGCCCGGCTCTCCTCGTCGGATGCGGCGAGATCGACCTCGGCGCTGATGCCCCAGTCGTGATCGCCGTTCGGGTCGGCGAAGATCTGCCGGACCCGCCACAGACCGTGCGGTTCGTCCTCCTCGATCAGCAGCAGCTTGGGGCCGCGGGCGTCGGGGCCGGTGCCCAGATCCTCGTACTCGTCCCAGTACGCGTCCAGGGCGTCGCCCCACGCGTCCGCGTCCCAGCCGGAGTCGGCGTCCAGTTCGCCCAGTTCGCCGACCTTGTCGAGCGCGGCCAGCTCCACCCGGCGGAACATCGCGTTCCGTACGAGGACCCGGAAGGCGCGGGCATTGGCCGTGACCGGTTTGACCTGGTCGGCCTTCTCCTGGGCCTCCTCGGCGGTCTCCACCTCCGGGTTGGCGAGCTGCTCCCACTCGTCCAGCAGACTGGAGTCCACCTGCCGCACCATCTCGCTGAGCCAGGCGGTCAGATCCTCCAGGTCCTCGGACTTCAGATCGTCCGGAATGGTGTGCTCCAGCGCCTTGTACGCGCCCGCGAGATAGCGCAGCACGATGCCCTCGGTGCGCGCCAGCTCGTAGAACGAGGTGAACTCCGTGAACGACAGCGCCCGTTCGTACATGTCACGGACGACGGACTTCGGCGAGACCGGATGATCGCCGACCCAGGGGTGACTGGTGCGGTAGGTGTTGTACGCGTGCCACAGCAGCTCCTCCATCGGCTTGGGGTACGTCACCTCCTGGAGCCGCTCCATCCGCTCCTCGTACTCCACGCCGTCCGCCTTCATCAGCGCGACCGCCTCACCGCGCGCCTTGTTCTGCTGAGCGGCGAGGATCTGGCGCGGGTCGTCCAGCGTCGACTCCACGACCGAGACCATGTCCAGGGCGTACGAGGGGGATTCCGGGTCCAGCAGCTCGAACGACGCCAGGGCGAAGGTGGACAGCGGCTGGTTGAGCGCGAAGTCCTGTTGCAGGTCCACGGTGAGCCGGACGATACGGCCCTGCGCGTCCGGCTCCGGCAGCCGCTCCACCACGCCCCCGGCGAGCAGCGAGCGGTAGATCGCGATCGCCCGGCGGATGTGGCGCAGCTGGTTCCGGCGCGGCTCGTGATTGTCCTCCAGCAGCCTGCGCATCGCGTCGAAGGCATTGCCCGGCCGGGCGATGACCGACAGCAGCATGGTGTGCGTGACCCGGAAACGCGAGGTCAGCGGTTCCGGATCGGAATCGATGAGCTTGTCGAACGTCGAGTCCGACCAGGCGACAAAGCCGTCGGGCGCCTTCTTGCGGACGACCTTCCGGCGCTTCTTGGGATCGTCGCCCGCTTTCGCGAGCGCCTTCTCGTTGTCGATGACGTGCTCGGGCGCCTGGGCGGCCACCAGCCCCGCCGTGTCGAACCCGGCGCGGCCCGCACGGCCCGCGATCTGGTGGAACTCCCGGGCCCGCAGGGTGCGCACCCGGGTGCCGTCGTACTTGGTGAGCGCGGTGAACAGGACAGTCCGGATGGGGACATTGACCCCGACGCCGAGTGTGTCCGTACCGCAGATGACCTTGAGCAGCCCCGCCTGCGCGAGCTTCTCCACCAGCCGCCGGTACTTGGGGAGCATTCCGGCGTGGTGGACACCGATACCGTGCCGTACATAGCGGGAGAGATTGCGGCCGAATTTGGTGGTGAACCGGAAATTGCCGATCATCTCGGCGATCTGGTCCTTCTCCTCGCGCGAGCACATATTGATGCTCATCAGCGACTGGGCCCGCTCCACCGCCGCCGCCTGGGTGAAGTGCACGATGTAGACCGGTGCCTGCCGGGTCTCCAGCAGCTCGGTCAGCGTCTCGGTGATCGGGGTGCGCCGGTACTCGTAACTGAGCGGGACGGGGCGGGTCGCGGAGCGTACGACGGCGGTGGGGCGGCCGGTACGGCGGGTGAGGTCCGTCTCGAAGCGCGAGACATCGCCGAGGGTCGCGGACATCAGGACGAACTGCGCCTGTGGCAGTTCCAGCAGCGGGATCTGCCAGGCCCAGCCCCGGTCCGGCTCGGCGTAGAAGTGGAACTCGTCCATCACGACCTGGCCGATATCCGCGTTCCGGCCGTCGCGCAGGGCGATGGAGGCGAGCACCTCGGCGGTGCAGCAGATCACGGGCGCGTCGGCGTTCACGGACGCGTCGCCCGTCAGCATCCCGACGTTCTCCGTGCCGAAGAGCTTGCAGAGGTCGAAGAACTTCTCCGAGACCAGCGCCTTGATCGGCGCGCTGTAGAACGTGACCTGGTCGTTCGCCAGTGCTGTGAAGTGCGCACCCGCCGCGACCAGGCTCTTCCCGGAGCCGGTGGGGGTGGAGAGGATCACATTGGCCCCTGAGACCACCTCGATCAGCGCCTCCTCCTGAGCCGGGTAGAGCGAGATGCCCCGGCCCTCGGCCCAGGTGGAAAAGGCTTCGAAGAGGGCATCTGGGTCGGCGTCCGGCGGCAGCTGATCGATAAGGGTCACGCCCCCCATCTTGCCTGTCCGCACCCCCGATGCGGGAACCGGACGGCCGACAGAAGATCACGAGCGATACGCTGGCCTGTCAACTGGGCATCACCACAGGAACCATGGCCGCCCCGGGGGGCGGCGGGATATACCGGAATCACACGGGGCGGGGAAAATTTCATGATGGGACCGGCGCATTCGCTTTCCGGGGCGGCGGCCTGGCTGGGGGTGGGCGCGGCGACCGCCGCGGCCGGCCATCCCATGCCCTGGCCGGTTCTCGTCGTCGGAGCGCTGATCTGCGCGGGCGCGGCGCTCGCACCCGATCTGGACCACAAGGCGGCGACGATCTCCCGGGCCTTCGGGCCCATCTCGCGCGGCCTGTGCGAGATCGTGGACAAGCTGTCGTACGCGGTCTACCAGGCGACGAAGAAGCCGGGCGACAAACGCAGGACCGGCGGCCACCGCACCCTCACCCACACCTGGCTCTGGGCCGTCATGATCGGCGCGGGCGCCTCGGCGCTGGCGATCACCGGCGGCCGGTGGGCGGTCCTCGCGATCCTCTTCGTCCATCTGGTGCTGGCCGTGGAGGGCCTGCTCTGGCGGGCCGCCCGGGTCTCCAGCGATGTCCTGGTCTGGCTGCTGGGCGCGACCAGCGCCTGGATCCTGGCGGGCGTCCTGGACAAGCCGGGCAATGGCGCGGACTGGCTGTTCACCGCGCCCGGCCAGGAGTATCTGTGGCTCGGACTGCCGATCGTCCTCGGCGCCCTGGTCCACGACATCGGCGACGCGCTGACCGTGTCCGGCTGCCCCGTCCTGTGGCCGATCCCGGTGGGCAACAAGCGCTGGTACCCGATCGGCCCGCCGAAGCCCCTGCGCTTCCGTGCGGGGAGCTGGGTGGAGCTGAAAGTGCTGATGCCGGTGTTCATGCTGCTCGGAGGAGTGGGCGGGGCGGCGGCGCTGAATGTGATCTGACCCCTGCGCACGCCTTCGGAGCGTGTCCTCAAACTCCCCCAGACTTCGTCCGGGGGGGACCCCCAACGGGCTTGAAATACCGGACCCGGGTCAGCAATCCAGCCTCGCCGGTGATTGAGGCGCGGGGTCCGGGGCGGAGCCCCCGGCGCCATGCTCCCGTGCCGCGCGGCGCTCCTCCCCTCGTGGAGCCTTCCGCCCTGGAGCCCGGTTTCGGGGGAGGCATTTCAGCCCGTCCGGCGATTGAGGACACCCCGCAGGGGTGCGCGTCAGCCAACGCGGGATGCGGGCGGCTCCCGGGGGCTACGCGTGCCAGGGCACGCGAGCCCAGCAGGATCCATCAGAATCGGCCTAAGCGTGCCAGGACCGCCACAGCGCCGCGTACGCACCACCCGCCGCGACCAGCTCGTCGTGGCTGCCCAGCTCGCTGATCCGGCCCTCCTCGACGACCGCGATGACATCGGCGTCGTGGGCCGTGTGCAGCCGGTGAGCGATCGCGACCACCGTACGGCCGTCCAGCACGCGGGAGAGCGAGCGCTCCAGATGGCGGGCCGCACGCGGGTCGAGCAGGGAGGTCGCCTCGTCGAGGACCAGGGTGTGCGGGTCGGCCAGGACCAGCCGGGCGAGGGCGATCTGCTGGGCCTGGGCCGGGGTGACGGGCACGGAGCCCGAGCCCACCTCGGTGTCCAGTCCGTCGCCCAGCGCCCGCGCCCAGCCGTCCGCGTCCACCGCGCCGAGCGCCGCCCACAACTCCGTGTCCGTGGCGCCGGTACGGGCCAGCCGCAGATTGTCCCGCAGCGAGCCCACGAACACATGGTGCTCCTGATTGACCAGGGCCACATGCTCCCGGACCCGCTCGGCGGTCATCCCGGACAGCTCGGCGTCCCCGAGCGCGACCCGGCCCACACGAGGGGCGTAGATCCCCGCGAGCAGCCGGCCCAGCGTCGACTTCCCGGCCCCGGACGGGCCGACCAGCGCGATCCGGGTGCCCGGCGGGACCGTGAGGGACACCTCGTGCAGCACATCCGCGCCCGCCCGGTAGCCGAAGCGCACGCCGTCCGCGAGCAGGTCACGGCCGTCGGGCCGGACCTCGCTGTCGCCCGCGTCCGGCTCGATCTCCCGGACGCCGACCAGCCGGGCCAGCGACACCTGCGCCACCTGGAGTTCGTCGTACCAGCGCAGAATGATGCCGACCGGTTCGACCAGCATCTGTGCCAGCAGCGCGCCCGTCGTCAGCTGACCGACATCCAGCCACCCCTGGAGGACGAACCAGCCGCCGATCATCAGTACGGAGGCGAGCACGGTGGTGTGGGTGAGATTGATGGCCGGGATGAGGACCGAGCGCAGATGGAGTGTGTAGCGCTCCCACGCCGTCCACTCCTTGATCCGCCGGTCCGACAGTGTCGTCCGGCGCGTGCCCAGCCGGTGCGCCTCCACGGTCCGCCCGGCGTCGACCGTCTCGGCGAGCGCGGCGGCGACCGCCGCGTACCCCGCCGCCTCCGAGCGATAGGCGGCGGGCGCACGCCGGAAGTACCAGCGGCAGACGACGGCCAGCAGCGGCACGGCCACCAGCACCGCGAGCGCCAGCGGCGGCGCCGTCACCGCGAGACCGCAGAGCAGCAGCGCCGCCCACACCACACCGATCGCGATCTGCGGCACGGCCTCCCGCATGGCGTTGGCGAGCCGGTCGATGTCGGTGGTGATCCGCGAGAGCAGATCACCGGTCCCGGCCCGCTCCAGCACCCCCGGCGGCAGCGCGACCGACCGTACGAGGAAGTCCTCGCGCAGATCGGCGAGCGTCTCCTCCCCGAGCATCGCACCGCGCAGCGTGACCATCCGTACGAACACGGTCTGTACGGCGAGGGCGACCGCGAACACCGCGATCGTGCGCCCCAGCTGGAGGTCGCGCGCACCGTCCGCCAGCCGCTCGACGACCGAGCCCAGCAGATAGGGACCCACCATGGACGCGACCACGGCGACCGTGTTGACGGCGATCAGCGCCGCGAAGGCACGCCTGCGGCGGCGCAGCAGCTGCCGGACGTAACCGCGCACCGTGGCACTGCTGCCGACGGGCAGCGTCGTCACCGACTCGGGCGCCGCCGGGTCGTACTCCGGTCGCGCCACCCGGAACAGCCCCGCGCGCGACCGGTCCGCCGTCCTGTCCTTCACGCGGACTCCTCGATCTTCGTGAGGGCCTTCTCCCGGCCCCCGGCTTCCGCCTCGGCGGCGGCATCCTCAGGGGCGGCATCTGGGGCGGCGTCCTCGTCGGTCTCCCGGGTGACCACCGCCCGGTAGCGCGACTCGCCGCGCAGCAGTTCGCGGTGCGTGCCCACGGCCACCACCTTGTCCCCGTCGACCAGGACCACCCGGTCGGCGAGGTCCAGCAACAGGGGCGACGAGGTGAGGACGACGGTCGTACGCCGCTCCCGCAGCCGCTTCACGCCTGCCGCGACACGTGCCTCGGTATGCGAGTCGACGGCCGATGTCGGCTCGTCCAGCACCAGGACCCCGGGGTCCGTCACCAGCGAACGGGCGAGCGCGAGGCGCTGCCGCTGGCCACCCGACAGCGACCGGCCGCGTTCGGTGATCCGGGTCTCCATCGGGTCGCCGCCGTCCACGGACGCCTGGGCGAGCGCGTCGAGCACATCGCCGCACTGCGCGGCCTCCAGGGCCGCCCGCGCGCTGACCCCGCCGGAGGCCGGGACCTCCAGCAGCTCCCTCAGGGTCCCGGAGAGCAGCACCGGATCCTTGTCCTGTACGAGGACGGCCGTGCGTGCCGATTCGAGCGGAATCTCGTCCAGCGGCACCCCGCCGAGCAGGACGGACGCCGTCCCCTCGGCATCGGCCCGGGTCTCCGTCCCTGTCTCCGTCCCAGCCCCCGTCCCCGGCTCTGCCCCCGTCTCGGGCTCCGTGCTCGCCTCCGTTCCCGTGCTCGCCCCCGTTCCCGTTCCCGTCTTCGTCGCGGCGCCGGACGCCGGGTGGCCGCCCAGCCGGTCGGCCAGCAGCCCGGCCGCGTCCGGGTCGCCGCACACCACGGCCGTGAACCGGCCGGCCGGGGCGAGCACACCGGTGACCGGGTCGTACAGATCGCCCTCAGGGCGGCCGTACACAGCACCGGTCTCCGTGGTCGTACGCCGCAGGGACAGCACCCGGGCCGCCCGCCGCGCGGAGGGCTTGGAGAAGGAGTACGCCATCGCGATCTCCTCGAAGTTGCGCAGCGGATGGGCGGTGAGCAGGACCGTGCTGTAGACGGTGACCAGTTCACCGACCCCGATCCGGCCGTCGAGCGTGAGCTTCGCCCCGTACGCGACGACCGTCAGCATCAGCAGACCCGGCAGCAGCACCTGGATCGCCGAGATCAGCGACCACATCCGGGCGCTGTGCACAGCGGCGCTCCGCACCTGCTGGGACGCCTCCCGGTAGCGGCCGAGGAACAGCTCCTCGCCGCCGATGCCGCGCAGCACCCGCAGTCCGGCGACGGTGTCCGACGCCAGCTCCGTGGCGCGGCCGGCCTTCTCCCGCTGGACGTCCGCGCGCCGGGTGGCGCGGGGGAGCAGCGGCAGTGCGGCCAGGGCGAGCACCGGCAGACCGATGGCGACGACGCCGCCGAGCGCGGGCTCATAGATCAGCAGACCGACACAGATCACCACCAGGGTGGTGGCGGCAGCGGCGAACCGGGAGAGCGTCTCGACGAACCAGCCGATCTTCTCCACATCGCCGGTCGACACCGCGACGACCTCGCCCGCCGCGACCCGCCGGGTGAGGACGGAGCCCAGCTCGGCGGTCTTGCGGGCCAGCAGTTGCTGGACGCGGGCCGCCGCGGTGATCCAGTTGGTGACCGCCACCCGGTGGAGCATGGTGTCGCCGACCGCGATGGCGATCGCGAACAGCCCGATCAGCCCTCCCGCCTGGGCCAGCCGGGTGCCGGAGCCGTCCACCACCGCCTGGACGGCCATGCCCACGCCGAGCGGCAGAGCGGCGATGCCGAGCTGGTTGAGCAGGCCCCAGCACATGGCCTTGACCTGGCCGCCCAGCTGATTGCGCCCGAGCCAGAGCAGCAGGCGGCTGCCGGACCGTACGTCCGGATCACCTGGATCGGTATACGGAAGGTCGCGAAGGTGCATGACGTCCCAGCACGTGTGGTGGTTGGCACAAACCGTGCAAGGTTCGCCTTTCGCGGCCTGGTTCCGCAATCGGTTTTCGGGGGTGAGGGGGGAGACGGGAGGGCGCGCGCGAGGGTGGAGGGGGCGAGACCCGCGTGAGGGGGGCGAGGCCCGCGTCGGTAGGGGGACGGGGCCTGCTCAGGTCCCCCGCTCCTACTCCGTGGGCTTGGCCGAATCCATGCCCGGGCGGGACCGGCGCCACTCGCCGCGGGTGAAGTCGGGGATCTGCTGCGGCGCCCCCTGCGCCTTGATCGACGCGTGACTGAGCGGTACGGGTGCCGTCCAGACCGCCGCGTCGTAGACATCGAAGTCGGGCACCAGGCCGAGCCGCATGCACTGCACAAGCCGGAAGACCATGAGGTAGTCCATGCCGCCGTGGCCGCCCGGCGGATTGGCGTGCTCCTTCCACAGCCAGTGGTCCCAGTCGGCGTACTTCGAGAAGCTGCCCCACTGGTGGTTGGTGTGATCCGGCTCCAGATAGATCCGCGCCGGATAGTCCTCGAAGACTCCCTTGGTCCCGCCGAGGCTGTTGATCCGGCTGTAGGGGTGCGGGGTCGACACATCGTGTTCCAGCCGGATGACCCGGCCCTTCGCCGTCCGGAGCATGCTGATCGTCCGGTCGCTCCCGATGTACGACTCCTTCCAGCTCGGGTCGCCCGGCGGCATATGGGCCTCGCGGTACTCGGCCAGGCCCAGGGCGGGAGTGCCGAAACTGGAGATGCTCACCACACGGTCGCCGCGGTTGACGTCCAGGTAGTTGGCGACCGGGCCGAAGCCGTGGTTGGGGTAGAGATCGCCGCGCAGCCGGGTGTGCCACCGCCGCCGCCAGGGACCCTCGTAGTAGTCGGGGTCGAACATCAGCTCGCGCAGATCGTGGTTGTACGCCCCGGCGCCGTGCAGCAGCTCGCCGAACTTCCCCGCGTGCGCCATGCGCAGCACTCGCAGTTCGTTGCGGCCGTAGCAGCAGTTCTCCAGCTGCATACAGTGGCGTCCGGTGCGCTCGGAGAGATCGACCAGTGCCCACAGCTCATCGAGCCGCATGGCGATCGGGCACTCCACGCCGACGTGTTTGCCGTTCAGCATGGCGGACTTCGCCATCTCGAAGTGGGACTCCCAGGGGGTGGCCACATAGACGAGATCGAGGTCGCCGCGCTCGCAGAGGTTCTCGTAGTCGTCCTCGTCCTTGGTGTAGACGGCCGGTGCGGGCTGACCGGCCGCGACGACCTTGGCGGCGGCGCGCTCGGTCTTGGACCTGACCGGGTCGCAGAGGGCGACGACCCGCACTCCGGGGAGGGCGAGAAGCAGATCGATCATGCTGCCGCCGCGGTTGCCGAGCCCGATGATCCCGACCCGGACGGTGCCGCGGCCCTCGAAGGGCACACCGACCATCGTGCGGCCCTTGCGGGCGGGGGCGGCCGGGGCGTGGCCGGCCGCTGCCGCGTTCTCCCCGGCGGCGGCGGTGCCGGCACCGAGGGCGCCGAGCCCCAGTCCGGCGCCGGCCACCCCCGCGCTGGTCCGCAGCACGGAACGACGGCTCATCGAGCCGTCGTCGCGGTCCTCGCCCTCCTCGCTGTCCCTGCCCCTGCCCCGGTCCTGTGCTGACGCGTCGTTCATCGAGCCTCCACGAAGAGCTGACGGTGCGCGGCTGGTCATGAACTGCCTTAAGGACCCTGGTAGTTGGGGCTGATGGTGCGCAAGGGTCGCGTTTGGACAATCGCGCGGGAACGCATGGACTCTTCGGTGGGAGGCGGAGGGCTGATGCCCCGCAAGATCCCGCAGGTCCGCGGGTCCGCAGGCCCCTCCAGGCCCGCAGGCCCCGGACCCGCCGCCCGCTCGCGCTCGCGGATACGGGTAGGGGCACGGGTACGGATTCGGGTCAGCAGTCCGGGCCGGGACCGTCCACCAGGGTGGAGAGCAGTCCGCCGAACACCTCGCGCTGCTGGGCGGTCAGCGGGGCCAGGATGTCCTCAGCCGCGGCCCGGCGGGCGTCCCGCAGGGCCCTGAGGGTGGCCCGCCCGGTGGCGGTCAGCTCGATGCGGATCACCCGGCGATTGCTCGGATCGGGGACACGGCGCACCCGGTCGCTCGCCTCCAGGCCGTCGACAAGGCTGGTCACGGCACGGGGGACCACTTCGAGGCGGGCGGCGAGATCGGCCATGCGGGGCGGCTCGTCGTAGTGCGCCAGGGTGCGCAGCAGCCGGGACTGCGCGGGAGTGATCGCCACGTCGGCCGATTCCAGCTGTCGCTTCTGGCTGCGGTGGAGGCGGCGGCTCAGCCGCAGCAGCTGCTCGGCCAGCAGGCCGTCGGCGTCGGGGGTCCTCATACGGGAACAATATCAGGACTTTATTCATTGTGAAGGTAGGTAACAGTGAGCTATGCTCTCAAAGCCCGGTTGTACGTCCCGCCCTCGCCCCCGACCGCCCGGCCCTGGCCGGTCCCGAACCCCGAACCCTGAATCGGCGAATCCTCGAATCGGCGAATCCCTGAATCGGCCAACCTCCGCATCACCGAACCCCTGAAGGAGCCCATGCACCCCGATCCGATCCCGTGGACACCTCCCGCCAAGGAGCCCGAGCAACCGCCCGCGCAGCTGCGGCGGATCCTCCGGCTCTTCCGTCCGTACCGAGGCCGGCTCGCCGTCGTCGGCGTGCTCGTCGGCGCCGCCTCGCTCGTCTCCGTCGCCTCGCCGTTCCTGCTGCGCGAGATCCTCGACACCGCGATCCCGCAGGGGCGCACCGGACTGCTCACCCTGCTCGCCCTCGGCATGATCCTCACCGCGGTGATGACCAGTGTGTTCGGCGTACTCCAGACGCTGATCTCGACCACCGTCGGCCAGCGTGTCATGCACGATCTGCGCACCTCGGTCTACGCCAGGTTGCAGCGGATGCCGCTCGCCTTCTTCACCAGGACCCGGACGGGAGAGGTCCAGTCGCGCATCGCCAATGACATCGGCGGGATGCAGGCGACGGTGACCTCCACCGCGACGTCCCTGGTCTCCAATCTGACGGCGGTGATCGCGACTGTCGTGGCGATGCTCGCGCTGGACTGGCGGCTCACCGCCGTGTCCCTGCTCCTGCTGCCGCTGTTCGTCTGGATCAGCCGTCGGGTCGGCCGCGAGCGCCAGAAGGTCACCGCCCGGCGTCAGAAACAGATGGCGGCGATGGCCGCGACCGTCACCGAATCGCTCTCCGTCAGCGGCATCCTGCTCGGCCGCACCATGGGCCGGGCCGACTCGCTCACCGAGTCCTTCGCCAAGGAGTCCGAGCGCCTCATCGATCTCGAAGTGCGCTCCAGCATGGCCGGGCGGTGGCGGATGTCCACCATCGGCATGGTGATGGCCGCCATGCCGGCCCTCATCTACTGGGCCGCGGGCCTCGCCCTCCAGGGCGGCGGACCGGCCATCTCGATCGGCACCCTGGTCGCGTTCGTCTCGCTCCAGCAGGGTCTGTTCCGGCCCGCCGTGAGTCTGCTCTCCACCGGGGTGGACATGCAGGCGTCGCTCGCGCTCTTCCAGCGCATCTTCGAGTACCTCGATCTGCCCGTGGAGATCACCGAGCCCGCCGAGCCGGTCCGGCTGGACCCGATCCGGGGCGAAGTCCGCTTCGAGGACGTCGACTTCTCCTACGACCGTACCCAGGCGCGGCCGACCCTCGGCGGCGTCGATGTGACCGTGCCCCCGGGCGGCAGCCTCGCCGTCGTCGGCCCCACGGGCTCCGGCAAGTCCACGCTCAGCTATCTGGTGCCCCGGCTCTACGACGTCACCGGCGGCCGGGTCACCCTCGACGGTGTCGATGTGCGCGACCTGGACTTCCCCACGCTCGCCGCCGCCGTCGGGGTCGTCTCACAGGAGACGTATCTCTTCCACGCGTCCGTCGCCGACAACCTCCGCTTCGCCAAGCCGGACGCCACCGACGAGGAGATCCGGGCCGCGGCGCGGACCGCCCAGATCCATGACCACATAGCCTCCCTGCCCGACGGCTACGACACCCTCGTCGGCGAGCGGGGCTACCGATTCTCCGGAGGCGAGAAACAGCGCCTCGCCATCGCGCGCACCATCCTGCGCGACCCCCCGGTCCTCATCCTCGACGAAGCGACCAGCGCGCTGGACACCCGTACCGAACAGGCCGTGCAGGACGCCATCGACGCGCTCTCGAAGGGCCGTACGACGATCACGATCGCCCACCGCCTCTCCACGGTGCGGGACGCGGACGAAGTCGTCGTCCTGGAGTCCGGGCGCATAGCCGAGCGCGGTACGCACGACGAGCTGCTGGAGCTGGACGGGCGGTACGCGTCGCTGGTGCGCGGGGACAGCCGGGTGACGGCTCCCGCCGCGTCCTGACGGACGTACCGGGACGCTGTCTGCGAGCGGCCCGGATCCGCTCCGGGAACAGCGGCGCGGAGGTTCCGACTCCCGTGGGGCGCACCGGCCGCGAGGCGGTCTCCGCACCGGCCCCTGCCCCGGGAGCACCGGCTCCGTACCGGGACGCACCGGCACGGCAGGTGCCGGGATCGGCGACGGACCCGGGTTAGCGTGCCCCCATGACGCACGAGCCCTCACCGCGACCGGGCGCCCGCAGAGCACGCAAAGCATGCAGAACACGCAGAACACGCAGAACACGCCGAGCACGCGGAACCCGGCTGACCCGTCGTGGCCGACTGATCCTGATCGCCGTCGTGGCCCTCGTCGTCATGGCCGCCGCGCTGGTGCCCCTGCTGCTCAGGGAGTCGAGAGGGCGGACGACCACCCTGCTGGTCCCCGAGGGCTGGCGTGCCTCCCAGGTCTATACGGCCGTCGACAAGGCCCTCCACCGCGATCCGGGCACCACGCGCAAGGCGGTCACCGAGGCACGGCTCAAGCTGCCCGCCGCCGCCCGGGGCAACCCCGAGGGCTATCTCTTCCCGGCCACCTATCCGGTCGACGCCACGACCACGCCGACGAGCCTGCTCGGCTATATGGTCGACACCGCCAACGACCGGTTCGGCGGGGACCGGGTGGCGGGCGGGGCCCAGCGCGGCGGGGTCACCGGGTATCAGACGGTCAAGATCGCCAGCATTGTGCAGGCCGAGGCCGACACCCCCGAGGACATGGGGAAGGTCGCGCGGGTCATCCACAACCGGCTCGCCCGGGGCATGCGGCTCCAGATGTGTTCGACGCTGAACTACGCGCTGAACCGCAGCACCCTGGATGTCACCATCGAGGACACAAAGATCGACAGCCCGTTCAACAGCTATCAGCGCCGGGGGCTGCCGCCCACCCCCATCGACAACCCGGGCGAGGAGGCCATGCGCGCCGCGATCAGCCCGCCGCCGGGGGACTGGCTCTACTTCGTCACGGTCGCACCGGGCGACACCCGGTTCACGGCGGACTACGCGGAGCATCAGCGGCATGTGCGGGAGTTCAACGCCCGGCGCGCAAAGACCCGCTGACCCCTCGGACCAGGGCGGGTGGCGCCCTCGGACCCGGGCCGGTGGCGCCCTCGGACCAGGGCGGGTGACGCCCTCGCGCGGTACCGGCGTACGCCTCGCACCCGGGTCGGTGACGCCTCACACCAGAGCGGGTGCGCGGTCCAGCAGTCGGCTGATCTCACGGACGGCGGCCCGGCCGGCGCGGTTGGCCCCGATCGTCGAGGCAGAGGGGCCGTACCCCACGAGATGGATGCGTTCGTCCCGTACGGTACGGGTCCCGTCCATCCGGATGCCGCCACCGGGCTCGCGCAGCCGCAGGGGTGCGAGATGGTCGATCGCCGCCCGGAACCCGGTCGCCCACAGAATCACATCCGCGTCGACCGTCCGGCCGTCGTCCCAGGCGACCCCGGTCGGTGTGATCCGGTCGAACATCGGCAGCCGGTCGAGAATCCCCTGGTCACGAGCGTGCCTGAGGTCGTCGGTGAGCGGCAGCCCGGTGACCGAGACCACGCTCTCCGGTGGCAGCCCCTTCCGTACGCGCTCCTCCACCCGGGCGACGGCCTCCCGGCCGAGGTTCTCGTCGAACGGCTCGGCCACGAAGACCGGGGGCCTGCGGGTCACCCAGGTGGTGCCGGCCGCGTACCGCGCGATCTCCATCAGATGCTGGGTCCCCGAGGCCCCGCCGCCCACCACGACCACCCGCTGCCCGGCGAACTCCTCAGGACCCGGATAGCCGGAGGTGTGCAACTGCCGCCCCCGGAAGGTCTCCTGTCCGGCGTAGCGGGGCCAGAACGGCCGGTCCCAGGTGCCGGTGGCGCTGATCAGCGCCCGCGCCGCCCACACTCCATCCGAGGACTCCACCAGCAGCCGCCCGCCCTCGCCGTCCCGGACCGCCGTGACATCCACCGGCCGGTGGACCCGGAGGCCGAAGCGCTCCTCGTACGCCGTGAAGTACTCGCCGATCACCTCCGACGACGGCCGATCCCCGTCCGCACCCGTCAGTTCCATGCCCGGCAGGGCGTGCATCCCGTGCACCCTGCCGTACGTCAGCGACGGCCACCGGAACTGCCAGGCACCCCCGGCGCGCGGGGAGTGGTCGAGCACCACGAAATCCTGGTCCGGCACGAGCCCCACGCGCCGCAGATGGTAGGCGCCGGACAGTCCGGCCTGCCCGGCGCCTATGACGACCACGTCCATGTCCCGCGCCCCAGAATCATTCACATTTCTACTAACGGCCGGGGGTTCACGGATCTTCCCGCCCCACGCCTGCGCCCCATGCCTGCGCCGTGCGCCGCCGCTCCACACCGGCGGCTCACATCGGCTGCCGAAGCCCGCGCCCCCGCCCCCGCCTCCGCGCCCCCGTTCCCCCTCCCGCTCCCGGTCACCGTCCCGCCGAGTCGGGCAGGTGCCGGCGGTCCGGGGGAGGATGGACCCATGGCCGGACCCTTCACCACCAGGACGCTGCACCTCACCACCGGCTCCGATGAGCGGGTGACCGATCTGACCCGCGTCTGCGAGGAGTTCCTCACGGAGGTGGCCGCCGGGCGGGACGGCCTGCTCAATGTCTTCGTCCCGCACGCCACGGCCGGCATCGCGATCATCGAAACCGGCGCGGGCAGCGACGACGACCTCCTCGCCGCCCTCCACACCCTGCTCCCCGCCGACGACCGCTGGCAGCACCGCCACGGCAGCCCCGGCCACGGCCGTGACCACGTCCTCCCCGCCATCGTCCCGCCCCACGCGACGCTCCCGGTGATCGGAGGCCGGCTGGAGCTGGGGACCTGGCAGTCGGTGTGCCTGGTCGATACGAATGTCGACAACCCGCACCGCCGGGTCCGGCTGAGCTTCCTGGGCTGACGGCCCGCAGCTGCCCGCCCGAAGCGCCCCACTGTGGGACCCGCGCTCGCGCGGGAACTCACGATGGCCCGCGTCCGACCAACTGCGTGCGGGGTCGGCGAGCGGAGGCGAGGCAGGGGATGGGCGGGCTGGACCTACGGATGCGCGAGGTGGTCTGCCGGCATGGCCGGATCGAGGCGGTCCGGAGGGTGGATCTGGAGGTCGCGGCAGGCGAGCGGGTGGCGCTGACCGGGACCAACGGGTCGGGGAAGACGACGCTGGTACGGGCGGTGCTGGGGCTGCACGCCAGGACGGCCGGGACCATCCTCGTGGGTGGGCGCGGGGCACGGTCGCCGGGGGAGTGGGGATGGCGGCGGCGGGCCTGTGCCTGGATTCCGCAGAAGCCGGCCGCCGGGCGGTTCCCGCTGCTGGGACGGGAGTTGCTGGCCAGCAGTGAGGCACCGGCCGAGGCCGCCGATGCGGCCGGACGGCTCGGCGTCGGGGAACTGGTCGGCAGACCTCTGCACAAGCTGTCCGGAGGACAGTTGCAGCGGATGTATCTCGCCAGGGCGATCGGCTGTGTCGCGGCCGGGGCCGGAGTGCTGCTGGCCGACGAGCCGACCGCCGCGCTCGACTTCACCGGGCAGGAGGAGGCCGCCGACGCGCTGACCGCCCTGCCCGTCACCCTCGTCGTCGTCACCCACGACCGCGCGCTGGCCGAACGCTGCGACCGGGTACTGGAGATGGCCGCCGGACAACTGCGGGAGGTGCGGTGAACATCGCCGCCGATGTGGGTGAACTGCTCCAGCTGGTACCGGTGCAGCGGGCCGGGTTCGCCCTGCTGCTCGCGGCCGTCGGACTGCCCGTGATCGGCGTCGTGATCGTGGGCCTGGACATCATGCCGGTGCGCTTCGCGATGATGCATGTGGCGCTGCTGGGTATCGCGGTGGGACTGCTGACCGGTCTCGACCCGATGCTGTGCGCCCTGCTGGCCTGCGCGCTGGCGGGGGCCGGGGTCGCTCCGCTGGCCCGCACCCCTCAGGGGCTCGCCGGTGCGATGGGGCTGCTGATGAGTCTGGCCATCGCCGGGGCGCTGCTCGTCCTCGCCGTCTCCGGGGTCAACGCCTCGGGCGCGTTCGCGCTGCTCTGGGGCTCCATCCTGTCCGTTGGCACGCCCGATCTGGTGGTGCTCGGAGCACTCGCCGCGGTGATCCCGGCACTGATGTGGTGGCGCCGCCGGGACATCGCGCTGCTGCTGTACGACCGGGAGCTGGCCCAGTGCTCCGGCGTACCCGTGGGTGCGCTCACCCTTGTGCTCCTCGTCCTGGTCGCGGTGGCCGTCGCCGGGGCCATCAAGCTGACCGGAGCGCTCCTGGTCGACGCGCTGACACTGCTGCCCGCGCTCGCCGCCCGCCGGCTCGGCTCCTCCCTGAGGGCGATCACCCTGTGGGCGATCGGGATCGGGATCACCGTCAATCTGACCGGGTTCCTGATCGCCCTCCGGCTGGACTGGCCGCCCGGCCCGGTCCTCGTGCTGACGGCGGGGGCCGCCGTCCTCGCCGTCCATCTCATCCCCGAACGGAGAATCAGCTCATGGCACGCACCCGCGGCCGTATCACTTCCCTCCTCGCACTGAGCGCCGCCCTGCTTCTGGCGACCGCCTGCGGCGGTGACACCGGCTCAGGCACCTCCGGCGACAGCGGCCACGGCAAGGGGGACGGCAAGGGGGAGAGCGACGGGCACGGCAGGGGAGACAGTGCGGGGGACAAGCCGGTGGTGGTCGTGACCACCACCTGGGAAGGGGCGTTCGCCAAGGCGGCGGGCGCCGAGGACATCACGGTGATCGTGCCGTCGTCCGTGCACCACGCCCCCGACTACGACCCCAAGCCCTCCGACCTCGCGGCCGTCGCCAAGGCCGACTTCGTGCTGTACGCGCCCTTCGAGCCGTACGCCGAGAAGATCAAGGAGGCCGCCGGGTCGTCGGCGGAGCTGGTCGAGGTGAAGCTCGACAACGACGCCGGGAACGTCAAGGCGGAAGTGACGCGGCTGGGTGGCCTGTTCGGCACCTCGGACGCCGCCGCGAAGTGGAACACCTCCTTCGATTCGGGTTACGCGCATCTGTCGAAGGAACTGAAGGCGGCCTGGCCCGGCGGGAGGAGTCCCGCCGCCGTCACCCAGGTCTTCACCTCCTGGGCGGCGAAGATGGCGGGCGTCACGACGGTGGGTACCTACGGGCCCGAGGCGGTGACCCCGGCGCAGCTCGCCGAACTGTCGAAGAAGAAGCCCCGGTTCGTGTTCGACAACGCCCATATGTCGACAGGGACCGTGCTGCCCGACTCCGGCGCGAAGCAGGTGAAGATCGTCAACTTCCCCGGCAAGGACCTGGAGCTGCTGCCGGTCTACCGGGACGCCGCCGACGAGCTGAAGAAGGCCATGCGCGACTCCTGAGCCGTCGGCCGCGTTCTGGGCCGCCTCGTCCTGAGCCGCCTAGCCCTGAGGCATGGCGGTGCCGGGTGCCGGGTCGCGGGTGCCTGGGGCCGTGGGACCCGGCGAGCGAGCCGGGCCCCACCCCTCACCCCTGCTCTGCCACCACCCCCGCGGCCATGCGCGCCCGCAGCGCCGCCCGGTCCGGCTTTCCCGCCGGGGTCAGCGGCAGTTCCGCCGCCACCAGCAGGCGTTCCGGGTGTTTGCGGCGCTCCACCCCGCGGTCGGCGAGATGGTCGCAGAGGTCACCGAGGGCCGGCACCCGGCCCGCCCGGGGCACGACACACGCGGTCAGCCGCTCGCCCATGAGGTCATCGGGCACCCCGACGCACACCACGTCCCGCACATCGGGGTGGGTGATCAGCTCCCGCTCCACCTCCGCCGGGCTGATGTTGACACCACCCCGGATCACCAGGTCCTTGAGCCGGCCGACGACATGGAGAACACCGTCCGCGTCGAGGAACCCGAGGTCCCCGGTGCGCACCCAGCCGTCCGGCGTACGGTAGCGGGCGTCCAGTTCGGGGGCGCCGACATAGCAGAGCGGGGTCATCGGGCCGCGTGCGACGATCTCGCCCACACCGCCGTCGGGCAGCCGCTCCTGGGTCCCCGCGTCGGTGACCCGGATCTCGGCGACCCGGGGGTCGGGATGGCCCGCGACCACCCCGCACCCGTCGGAGGCCGCGGGCGCGGCGCTCAGCCCCGTATGACAGTTGACGCCGTCGGCGGACCCGTAGAGATTGACGACCGGACAGCCGAACGCCGACGCGGCGGCGCGCGCCGTGGCCTCGTCGAGCGGTGCGCCGCCGAGGACCAGGGCCGTCGGCACGGGCAACCCGTCCGGTGAGCCGTCGAGGTGCTCCAGCATCATGCGCACCATGGTCGGCACCCCGAAGACATGGGTCGGCCGGTGCTCGCGCATCGCCGCCAGCGCGGCCTCGGGGGTGAAGTGGTCCAGCAGGACGAGGGTTCCGCCGTGCCGGGCCAGGGTGACGGCCGTACCGTTCGAGCCGAACGCCGAGGCGAGCGGCACCAGGAACAGACAGCGCGGCGGCGTGCCGTCCGGCATCAGCGAGCCGAGGAAGTTGCCGCGCCCGCCCGCGAGCGCGTTGTGGGAGTACGCGACCATCTTCGGCTCGGCCTCCGACCCCGATGACACCAGGATGCGGGCCGCCGAGTCGGGGTCGGGCCGGGCTGCGCCGAACTCGGCCGGGTCGGACCGCAGCAGGGCCCGGAACGGGACCGTCCGCTCGGGCGGAGCCCCTGGCCCCACCGCCACCACCCGCCGCAGCGCGGGCAGTCCGGCGGCCATATCGCGCAACTCGGCGGCGTGCGGTCTGCCCCGGTGGTCGACCGCCGCGAGCACGGCGACGGCCTCGGCACGCCGCAGCAGTTCCCCGGCCTCCCGTACGCCCCGGCCCACCGGAAACGGCAGGCACACCGCCCCCAGCGCGGCCAGCGCCAGATCAGCGATCACGGCCGCCCGCCCGGCCGGCAGCTGGACACCCACCACATCGCCGGGACCCACACCGAGGTCACCCAGCCCCACGGCCAGCGATCGCACCTTGCGGTCCAGCGCCGTGTAACAGAGCTTTCCCTTGGCGTCGATGACCGCCGTGCGATGCGGGTCGGCGATCTGCCGGGCCCGGTAGAGGCTGTAGAGGTCGAGATCGGGGCAGGTGCCGTCGACGGCCCAGGAGCGGCGCAGGGCACGGGGCAGCAGATCACGCAGCGGGACGGTCATCGGAAACTCCAGGGAGCCGGGACGGCGGGTGCGCCGTGCGGGTCGCGGGTGATCGCTCCGGCGAAGCGGGCGTCGTGGTACAGACCGGTCAGTTCGGTGGTGACCTCGGTCGCGGACAGCCCCCGGGCGCGCAACAGGTCCAGCGCCGCCCGGGTGGACATCCCCCGCAGGTCGTACGCGCCGACAGCGCGCGCGTCGGCGTCGGCGGGGGCGATCCAGCCGTCGGCGGTGCGCAGCGGACGGCGGAACCCCGCGGGCCGCCGCGCGGCGCGGCCCCGGGCGGCCCGCCGGAGTGCGGGTGCGGTGAGGAGGTCGGCGGCGCCCAGCAGGGAGGAGTCCACCCGTACGCCGTGGCCGGTGCGTTCGCGCAGCAGCAGGCCCGCGAGCACGGCCTCGGCGCCCGTCAGCCCGCCGAGGATGTCGAGGAGGGTCAGCAGGGACGGCGCCGGGGGCTCACCGTCCGGGCGGACGGCCTCACCCACCCCGGTCCTGGCCTGCACCATGAAGTCGGTACCCATCGGGGCACCGGGCAGCCGCCCCGCCCAGCCTCCGGTGTACGCGTAGACCAGCGACGGGTTCACGTCCGCCAGATCGCCGTGGTCGAGGCCGAGTTGCGCGGCCTTGCCCGGCGCCCAGTTGTGCAGGAACACATCGGCACCGGCGGCCAGTTCGCACAGCCGCCGCCGGTCGCCCGGCGACTTGATGTCGATCTCGATCGCGCTCTTGCCCCGGTTGAGGGCCAGCCAGCGGGCGGAGACTCCGGCGCAGGCCGGGGGCATTCCGCGCAGCGGATCGCCGCCCGGCGGTTCGATCCGGATCACCTCGGCGCCCAGCAGCCCCAGCAGACGCGCCGCCAGCGGCGCCTGGATCCGCCGTCCGGCCTCCAGCACGGTGAGTCCCGCGAGCGGTCCCGCCCCCGCCCCCGCCGCCGCACCCGGTTCGCCGACGGCCGCCCGGGGGACGGGAGTTGGCAGGGGCGTCAGAGCCGTCAGTGCCGGGAGGGGTGTCAGGGGCGTCAGGGTCCAGGGCGCCGCGCCGTCGTGTTCGGCGGCACGTTCGGCCAGGGTGCGCAGGGCGCAGACCTCCGCCCCGGACGCGGTGGCGGCCTGCTCGATACGTGACCAGGGGGCCCCGCGTATGACGGTGTGCAGGACATCGGGGAACGGCGCGCAGGCGGTGGCGTAACGGAACTGAAAGGGCCGCCAGCCGGCCCGTACGGCATCCATCGGTGCCCCGATGGCACGCCAGAACGCTCCCCACGCCTCCGGATCAAGGGTCTCCAGCTCGAAGACGACCCCGTCCGCCGAGGTGAACGGCGGGCCGCCGGGCGCCAGTTCGACGGCCTCCGCCTCCTCGGCCCCGGCCGCCGCCAGATACTGCGACACGGCGAGCAGCCCCGCCCGGTCGGCACTGGTTGCCGCCGTCACGGCCGGGCCGCCGCGCGCCTGGGCGAGCAGCCCCGCGAGCAGCGCCTGCACGGTGAGGACGCCGGTCGCGGTGGCGAGGAAGTCGGCCGCCAGGGCACGTGGCACGCCGTCGCGGCGGCCGTGCACCGCCATGACCCCGGTCGCGGCCTGCGCGGTGGCCTCGTCGCACACCGGGCCCGCGCGGTCGGCCCAGCGGAGATTCGCCTCACCCGGCCGGAAGCCGCCCCCGGTCAGTACGGCGTGACCCGGTCCGGAGCCCTGCCGGTCAGCCGGGCCCGTACGGGCGCCGAACAGCCGCAGATGGTCCGTGACCACGCCCATGAGCTGCGGCGGGCCCGAAGCGTCGCAGCGCACCCCGTCAAGTGGCAGCGCGGTCCCCGCGATGCGGGTGGACTGCGCGATGGACGGTGACGTCATGCCTCTCCCTCCAGGGCGCGGAACGACCGGCCCGGGACATGTCCGAGAACCCGGGAACTTCCGGGTGCCCGCACCCGACCAGCTCCCCGGGGAGTCAGTCGGACGGGTGTTCCCCCGGGTTCCCGGGGAAGGGCCCGGGTTCCGGCGCCGAGTCACCGGACCCGGTGATGGGCCGGGCGGACCCGGCGAGGGCCCTTACGGACCCGGCGAGGACGGGACGGACCGGCGCAGTCCCACCGGTCCCGGCGAAGGGGAGAGAAGAGGATGGCGGATCACGGCAACGCGGCGGGCCCGGACCCGGCGGCCGAGGGCGTGGTGGCCGAGGCCCCGGCGGTTCGGGGCGGGCCAGGGGGACCGCTGGGCGAGGCCGGAGAACTGCCCGACCGGTGCGGGGCCGAGCAGTTGCCCGACCGCGACGGGGCCGGGGAACTTCGGGGCCGTGACGGGACCAAGGATCTGCGCGACCGTGGCGAAACCGGGGAACTGGAACTCCGTGACCGTGACGGGGCCGGGGAACTCCGCGACCGGGTGGCGGAGTTCGTCCGCACCCGGGTCATGCCCGCCGAGCCCCTGCTCGACGCCGGCGGCCCCCCGGCCGAGGCCGCCCTGCGCGAACTGCGCGACGAAGCCCGGGCCCAAGGGCTGTGGGCGCTGCCGCTGCCCGCAGGACTGGGCGGCGGAGGGCTCTCCCTGAGCCGGTACGCGGCACTCGCCGAGGTGGAGGGAGCGAGCGACCACGGCCCCGTGGCCCTGGGCTCCGCATCCCTGCTGGATGTGCTGATGCTGCGCAGGCACGCGGGTGGGGCGATCCGCGACCGCTACCTGCGGAGGCTGGTCGCCGGCGAGCTGCGCAGCAGTTACGCCATGACCGAACCGGACGTTCCCGGCACGGACCCGTTCGCGACCGCGACCCGCGCCGAGCCCCGCCCGGACGGCGGCTGGCGGATCACCGGCCGCAAGTGGTTCGTCTCCGGCGCGGGCGGCGCCGATCTGGTGACCGTACTGGCCCGCACCGACGGCGCGGTCGGCGACCGTGAGGGGCTCTCCCTGCTGCTCGTGCCGACCGCCGCGCCGGGCTTCGAGATCGTCCGCGAACTGTGTGTACTCGGCGCGGGCGGCCAGTTCGAGATCGCCCTCGACGCGGTGCCCGTGGACGGTGACCATCTGATCGGCGTACGCGGCCGGGCACTGGACATCGCGGGGGAGCGGCTGCAACGGGGCCGTACCCTGCGCGCGCTGCGCTGGCTCGGACAGGCCCAGCGCGCCTTCGACCTCATGTGCGGGCGTGCCGTCACCCGCGCCGGGACCCGGGGACCCATCGCCGGACACCAGCTCGTCCAGCGCCATGTCTTCGAGTCGCTGCTCGCGCTGCGCACCACCCGGCCACTGGTGTACGAGGCCGTCTCCCGGCTCGAAGCGGATCTCGACGCCCACATCGAATCGGGGCTGGCCAAGGTGGCCGCCGCCCGGATGCTCCAGCAGGTCACGGACGCGGCCATCCAGGTCTTCGGCGCGGCGGGCCTCGGCCCGGACACCGCGCTGCCCGCGCTCTTCCGCTCCGGACGGGCCGCCCGCGTGCTCGACGGCCCGGACGAGCTGCACATCACCTCGGTCGCCCGGCGGGTTCTGCGCGCCTACTCCTGAAGGACCCTTAGGGCGGCGTTCGGGTGCCCTTCAGGTGACCGTGGACGACGTGGACGACGTGGGCGACGTCCCTCATACGTCGCGGAGATCGGTCAGCCCGGTGAGCGCGGCGAGTCCCAGCACCAGGAAGAAATCGCCCCAGACGAGTTCATGGCGGACGGCCGTGCCACTGCCCGCGTCATAGCAGCCGTCGAGCAGCATCCCGGCCGGTCGGCCCCGGTCCGGCCGGGAGAGATGGCCTTCGGCGAGCTGCCGCAGAATCGCCGTCCCCCGGTCGGTGCACCGGTCCGCCCAGGGCCCGGACCCGGCGGCACGCGCGAGCTTCAGCAAAGCGACGGCGGTGATCGCGGCGGCCGAGGTGTCCAGGGGGCCGCCGGGAGATCGCTCGTTCGCGGGCGGGACGAGGGGGGCCGCGCGGGCGGCCGGTTCCGGCCCGCCGGGGTGCCCCACCCCGGGTGGCGGGCCATCGGCGCACCCCGGCGGGCCCCCGGCCGGTTCCGGCCCCTGCGCACCCGCCCGGGGTTCCGGCCCGTACGAACCGGCCCGGGGTCCCGGCCTGTGCGCACCCGCCCGTACGTACGCTTCCGCAGGTTCGAGCGCTCCCCGCGTCAGCGCCGCCGCCGCGCCCTCCCAGGTCCACCCGTCCCGCGCCACGGGGTCGGGGCCGCCGGGCAGCAGCGCGTCCGCGACGGCGAGCAGGAGCCAGGCGCGGCCCCGGCTCCAGCCGGGCGGAGGGTCGGTGAGGGCCCGCCAGCCGCCGCCGTCCGGCCGGTGAATCCAGGCGGGCACCGGGGGCGGCCCCTGCGGACCGTTCCCCGGTACGCCCCCGGCGGTCGGTCCGGGTCCCAGACACAGCCCGAGGGTCCGGCTCAGATGGGATCCGGCCGCCTCCCGGCCCGCCGGTCCCGCCCCGGCCAGCAGTGGCACCAGGCCGGGCACCGTATCGGCGCGGACCAGCAGACGGGGGCCGCCGAACGCCGACCCCCAGGGCACCACTCCGAGGCCGGGGTCGAAGGCGGCCAGCGCGGCACGGGCACCGTCCCGCCGTATCCGTACGGCTCCGGGGTCGTCCAGGGCCGGCGCGGTGCCGTACCAGAGGATCAGCCCCCGGGTGGCGGTGTCCGCCTCTGCCCAGTGGGCGAGCCGCGCGGTGCAGGCGGAAGCGGCGGCACGGTCGGCGCCGGCTCCCGTGTGCCGGGCCCGCAGCCAGAGCAGGCCCGCCCAGAAGCCTCCCGTCCACGCGCCATGGCCGGTCGTCGTCCAGTGGCCCGTGTCCGGGTCGGCGAACAGGGGGAAACGAGGGCCGACTTCGGCGGCGGTGACAGCGACCCGGCCGAGGACCGTCTCCAGCGCCCGCTCGGCCCAGTCGGCGTCCCCTCCCAACGGGGCGGTCGTATCGGCCTGTCGCGGCACATCGCACCGTCTGTCCGGTGTTTCGCCGCGTACGTGGGTTGCTCCGGCGTCGGTTCTGGTCACACCGCACCCGCTGTAGGCCGTTTATCGCATCCGTGGGGTGTGCCGCTGCCCTCACCGGCTGCTCCGCCGTGCGGACCGTTCACACCGCACCCGCCGCCCGATCCGCCGTGCGGCTCCGCGCCCGGTCCCGTACGGCCCAGACCAGTCCCACCGCGCACGCCCCCGCGAACTCCACGGCGACCAGCGTCCAGCCGCCTCCGTAGTGGCCCCTGTCGGCGAACAGGCCGAACAGCGGCGGCCCCACGGCGAATCCGGCGAAGAAGCCGGCGGATACCAGGGCCGAGTCCTGCCCGGCCCGGCCGGGAGCGGCGCGCTGGATCACCAGCACCATGGAGACCGCGTTGCCCGGGATGGCGAACACCCCGACGGCGACCGCCGCGACCCACACCAGCCAGGGGAGGTGGAAGGCCCCGAACAGCAGGGCGGGAACCGCCAGGGCGCCCCCGGCCAGCCAGCCGGGCAGCCAGGCGGCGCGGCCCGGGACAGCGGCCCTCGACCAGCTCACCCGGGAGGCGATGCCCACCGCGCCGAGCACCGCCACCAGAGCCGCCGCCGCGGTGGGGCCCATGCCCAGTTCGCCGGTGCCGAACAGCGCGAGGTAGGTGTTGACGGACGCGAGGCCCGAGCCCAGCAGCAGCGAGAAGGCGGCCAGCCAGGCCAGATCGCCGCGCGGCAGCAGGGCGGAGGCTCCCTTGGGCCCGCTGCCGGTTCCCGGCGCGGGGTCGGGCGGCAGCGCCCGCGCCGCCCACAGGGCGACCAGCAGCGCCGAGCCCGCCGCCGCCCACAGCGCACCGCGCCACCCCACCCCGCCCGCCAGCGCGGCCAGCGGCAGCCCGGCGGCGAACGCGCCCAACTGCACACCGGACTGCTTCATCCCGGTCACCACGCTCCGGCGCTCGGGCCGGACGGCCGCCAGGATCGCCTTGTTCGTCGCCGGATTGGCCAGCGCCTGCGGCAGGCCGCCGAGCGCTACGGCGGCGAGCAGCAGCCCCGCGCCGGGGGCCGCGCCGATAAGCGCCAGCGCGGCGGCGGCCAGCAGCATCTGGGCGACCAGCGAACGGCGCGGGCCGATCCGGTCCACCAGCCGCCCGCCGGCCGGGGACAGCAGCGCGGCCGTACCAAAGCCGATGGTGGTCGTCAGACCCAGTGTCGTGGCCGACAGTCCGAGGCCGTCGACCAGGCGCGGGGCGAGTGCGCCGATCAGGAACAACTGCAGCATGGAGAAGGCCATGGCACAGGTCAGCAGCGCCGTGAGCCGCCGGTCTCCTGCCCCGCCCCGCGTTCCCTTCGCCGCCCTGTCCCGCAGCCCCGTTCCGGACCCGTCTCCAGGCCCGTCCACGCCCGGGAGACGCCGCTCCGCTGTCACCGATGCCTCCGTTTCCGCCGCCCGCCGTGGGTACCGCCGGGTTATGGATTCTCCGTGGTCCAACACCAGTCAGTCGTACGGGAGAAGAGCGGAGTTCCCCGGGGCAGCTGTGTTCCGTGTCACCCGGGAGGAGCCATCGGCGGGGGTACGGAAAATTCTCCGAGCCGGGGGTCAAGCGGCCCGGCCTGATGCGAGGATGAGCCCGCCATGACTGGGAACAGATGTTCACGCGCGCTGAGGGCCGCGGTGTTCGCGGCCGTCTGTGTGCTGCTCGCTGTCATCGGTCACGTACTGATGTCCGGAACATCCGTATCCTGGTGGGGTGTCGGCGGTGCCCTGGCGCTGACGGCGGTCGCCGCCTGGGCACTCACCGGCCGGGAGCGCGGACCGCTCCTCGTCGCCTCCGCGGCCGTCGCCGTACAGACGGTGCTGCACTTCGTCTTCTCGTTCGCCCAGTCGGCGGTCCACCCCTCCGTGTCCGGTGCGGCGTCGTTCGGCCGGCAGTGGGTTTCCTCGCTCCGGTACGGCGGGGGCCCGCGCGAGGGCGACGGTGCCCCGGGCGTGTCCCCCGGGGTGTCCCACCCGGCCGCGCACCATCCCGCGCATGTCCCAACCCCGTCCGCCGGTCGCAACGGGACAGCCGGTCACAGCGGGACAGTGGACCACGGCGGGACAGTGGAGACGGCGGGCACGGAGCCCTTCGGGGCAGGTGTGGACCCCGGCCACGACATGGGCGGGATGTCCCCGCTCGGGATGCTCGCCGCCCATCTGCTGGCGGCCCTGCTGTGCGGGCTCTGGCTCGGCTACGGCGAGCGGGCCGCGTTCCGTATCGCCCGCGCCTTCACCGGATGGCTCTTCGCCCCCCTGCGCCTGGTACTGCGGCGGCTCATGCCCGTACGGGCGCCCCGGAACTTCCGGGTCCGGCGCGGGTGGGGCGCGCGCCGGCCCCGGCTCCTGCTGCTCTCGCACGCCATCACCTCACGGGGCCCGCCGAGGGAACGAGCTGCCGTCTGACGGCAGTTTCTCCCCGGCGGCGCGCGGTCCTGCCGACGCGCCCCGGGCACCGGTCCCGTCTTTCCGCGGGCCCGTTCCCCACGCGTACCGGCGACGCCGCTCCCTGAGCCGTGCCGGACTTCTCCTTTGTGAAGGACATCTGGCGATGACTGCTGCCCTGATCACCACCGCGCCGACCGCGCCGCCCGCCGCCGGAACCCGGGGTCGTGGCCGGTCCCGTACCGCTGTGACAGCCACAGCCACAGCCACAGCCACAGCCACAGCCACAGCCACAGGCACAGGCACGGCGACCGGGGCTGTCGTGGCGAGCGGTCCCGTGACCGCGCCCGGGACCGGCGGCCCGGCGAGTGCTGCCTTGACCGTCGCGACGAGCGGTTCCGCGCCAGCGACCGCGACTGCAACTGCCGCTGGTACCGCGAACGAGACGGCGACCGTGACCGCTTCCGTGGACGCGGCGGCGACCCGACTCGCGCTCGCCGCGCGGGACGGGGACCCGGGCGCGGTGGACCTGTTCGTCCGCGCGCTGCACCGCGATGTGTGGCGGTATGTCGCCTACCTCAGCGCGGACGCCCAACTCGCGGACGATCTCGCGCAGGACACCTTTCTGCGGGCGCTCAGCAGCCTCCACCGCTTCGAGGGCCGTTCATCGGCCCGGACCTGGCTGCTGTCCATCGCGCGCCGCACCGTGGTGGACAGCCTGCGCCATGCCGCCGCCCGCCCCAGGATCTCGGGCTGCGACGACTGGCTCGCCGCCGCCGAACGGGCCCAGCCGTGCGGGCTGCCCGGCTTCGACGACGGAATCGCGCTGGCGGAACTCCTCGATCTGCTGCCCGACGACCGGCGTCAGGCGTTCGTGCTCACCCAGCTCACCGGGCTGCCCTACGCCCAGGCCGCGCTGGTCCTCGACTGCCCGGTCGGCACTGTGC
>NZ_JBSGUP010000035.1:0-28119 GCF_053607985.1 Streptomyces sp. NPDC055078 | reverse complement strand
CCCCGGAGGGCCAGAGGCGCCTGAACGGTCTGAACGGCCTGAACGGTCTGAACCACCCCAAGCGCTCGGAGCCGGCCAGGAGCGGTCATTGCTTACGGGGCTGGGTGAACCTGAGCATGTTCCCGGCCGGATCGCGGAAGGCGCAGTCGCGGACGCCGTAGGGCTGGTCGATGGGTTCCTGGAGTACGTCGCCGCCTCCCGCGCGGACGCGTTCGAAGGTGGCGTCGCAGTCCTCGGTGGCGAAGATCACGCCGCGCAGCATGCCCTTGGCCAGCAGTTCCGACATGGCCTGCCTGTCGGCCGAAGAGGCGTTGGGGTCGGCGAGCGGCGGTTCGAGGACGATCTCCACGTCCGGCTGCGTGGGCGATCCGACGGTCACCCAGCGCATCCCCTCGAAGGCGACGTCGTTGCGCACCTCCAGACCGAGGGTGTCGCGGTAGAAGGCGAGCGCCTTGTCATGGTCGTCGACTGCGATGAAACACTGCGAGAGCTTGATGTCCATGGCTTCGACGCTACGACGCGGCCCCGGATTCCGCTTCTCCGTTCCTGACCGGTCTGCCGTTCCCGCTTTCGTACCGGTGCCTGACCGGCCCGCCGTTCCCGTTTCCGTTCCCGTTCCTGACCGGTCCGCCGTTCCCCGCCGGCCGTGTGAGGACCTTGGCGACGCACGCCGGGATCGCGGCGCCCTCCTCGTGGCGGCGGGCCCGGTACGCGCTCGGGGTCTCGCCGACCAGCTTGGTGAAGCGCGAGCTGAACGAGCCGAGCGAGGTACAGCCGACCTCGAAGCAGACGTCCGTCACGCTCAGATCCCCCCGCCGCAGCAGCGCCTTCGCCCGCTCGATACGGCGGGTCATCAGATAGTTGTACGGCGTCTCACCGAAGGCGGCGCGGAAGCTGCGGGAGAAGTGCCCGGGCGACATGAGGGCGACGGCGGCCAGCGCGGGAACGTCCAGTGGTCGCGTGTACTCACGGTCCATGGTGTCCCGCGCGCGGCGCAGCCTTACCAGATCCTCCAGCCTCACACGCACCAGCATCGCACGGCCCCTGCCACCCGCCAGGACTCAGCGCTCCTGTGCCACCCGCCAGGGTTCAGCGCTCCTGGCCCGGCCCGTCCTCGCACGCCACCCGGCCGCCCGCCGGTCCGCGGACATCCCCGCCCCCTTGCCCCTATCCCTTATGGTCCCGTGCGTCCATCTCCATCTTCGTCTTCGTCTTCGTCAGCAGCCTGCTCGCCTGCGCCTTCGCCGTGGCGAGCGCCACGGTGGTGTCGACAGCGTGGTCCAGGCACGCAGCAGCCACTCCAGCGGGCCGTACACGTGGTGCCGCAGCCACCATCGGCTGGCCACTGCCTGCGCCGCGAACAGGGTCAGGGCGATCGCCGCGACGCCGATGGGCGGGACGCGGCCGACCAGGGCGGCCCCGAAGCCGGTGAACAGCAGGGCGCAGACCAGGGACTGACCGAGATAGTTGGTCAGCGACATACGGCCCGCCGGTGCGAGCGCGGTGACCAGGGCCCGGCCGAGGCGGCCGCGTACCAGCCGGAGCACGGTCGCCGCGTAGGCGGCGGCCAGCAGCGGAGCGGTGATCACGTCGAGGCCCATGGCGAAGATCTGGTACGCGGACCCGGGGTGGTTCAGGCTCGCGTCCGCGTACACGATGCCGCCCAGCAGGCCCACCGTGAAGCCGGCCCACTGGAGCCGCCGCAGGAGCCGCTGGTGCCGGTCGGTGTCCGCGAGGGCGCGGCGGCGTCCGGCCGCCAGCCCCAGCAGGAAGGCGGCGAGCGCGGACGGCGCCTGGAAGAAGAGCAGCAGGGCGGCCACGTCCGGCAGTTCCTGGAGGTGGGCGCCGATGATCGACGCCGGCCCGCCGCGCAGTGCCTCGGTCGCCTCGGCCGCGGCGGACGCCGTGGACGCGGGGATGGTGCCGCCCCCGCCCGTATGGGCGACGGCGAGCGCGAGGAGCGCGTATCCAGCGGCCGTCACCGCGAGGAGCCCCACGGCGATCCGCACCGCGGTACGGGGCCGGATGCGGCGCAGAGCGAGCAGGATCAGGCCGAGGACGGCGTAGAGGGTGAGGATGTCGCCGGGGAAGAGAACGACGGCGTGGACGACGCCGATCGCGAACAGCCCGGTCAGTCGCCGCAGGAAGCGCGGTGTGAACCGGGCGCCGCGTCGCACGGCGGAGTCGATCTGCAGCGTGAAGCTGTAGCCGAACAGGAACGAGAACAGCAGGAAGAACTTCGCCTCGAAGAGCATCGCCACCAGCCATCGGACGGCCTCGCTCAGCGGGCCGCCCAGGCCAGGGTCCTCCAGGCCGGTGCCGTGATAGGCCGAGGCCATGTAGGTGATGTTGACCATCAGGATGCCGAGCAGCGCGAAGCCGCGCAGCGCGTCCACCTGCGCCAGCCGGGTGCTGCCGCCCGGCCGTTGCTCCTCCGTCGTGGACAGGGGGTGTGCGGGGCTGTTCGAACGTGGTCTTGAACGTGGTCGGGCGCTCACGACACTCCCTGAAAGTATCAAACACGAAACGGTCGTCTTTGAAACGAGCGTACTGTGATTGTCAGTAGGTCGGTAGAGTCGGCGGAGGCGGAGACGTAGGCGCGCACGACGGCCCCGAGCCGAGACAACGAGCGAACGAGCGAACGAAAGAAGGGGCCGTGAGCGCACCACGGGAGGCGGCAAGCCTGGACGCGAGCGGCGTCCCGCTTCTCCGCCGGGGCATCCCCGAAGGGAGTGAGCGGCAGGTGGCCGCCCTGTACTGGGAGGCGTTCGGCAGCAAACTCGGCCGCGCGCTGGGCCCACCCCAGAGGGGGCGGGCGTTCCTCGCGTCCCATCTGCACCACGATCGCGGCATCGCCGCGCTCGACAGTGCGGGCCGTGTCGTCGGCGTCGCCGGCTATCAGCTCGCGGGCCGCGCCCTGACCGGCGGCACGGCCCACGACGTGCTGTCCGTATACGGTCCGCTGCGAGGGCTGCCACGGCTCGCTCTCCTCGCCCTGCTCACCCGGAAACCCGCCGAGGGCGAACTGGTCATGGACGGCATCTGCGTGGCGGCGGCACACCGGGGCATCGGCATCGGCGGCCTGCTGCTGCGCGAGATCGCGGCCGTGGCCGCCGAGAACGCCTGCTCCCGGATCCGGCTCGACGTCATCGACGTCAACCCGCGCGCCAGGGCCCTGTACGAACGACTCGGCTTCAGTGCCGTACGCACCCAACAGACCACATTCCTCAGGGGATTGATGGGCTTCGGTGCCGTCACCACCATGCACCGTGCCGTCACCCCCGGCGACCTGGGCGGAGGAACCCCTCAGTGACTCACGCACAACCGGAGCACACACCGCGTCCGGAGATCCCCACCCGACTGCTCGTGCACGCCCTGGTCCGCGAGGACGGAACGGTCGACGCCGGCGAGCTGTACGCCGTCGCCGGACTCCTCGGCATGACCGACCAGCAGGTCCGGCTGTGCGTCAAACGCCTGGTCACCGAGGGCCGGTTCACCCAGGAGGGACGGGGACGCAAGGCCGTACTGCGGGCCGTGGCCGATCCCACGACCGGCGCCCTCGCCCCCGACGCCGACCATGTCCGCCACGCCTACCGGCAGGACCAGGGGCTCGCGCCATGGGACGGCACCTGGCACCTGTTCGCCTTCGCCATCCCCGAAGCACGCCGCACCACACGCGACGCACTGCGGGAAACCCTGCTGCACCTGGGCGCGGCGCCCGTCCAGGGCGGTCTGTACGTCGCCGCCAACCCCATCGCGGACCTGGTCGAGGCCCAGGCCCGCCGGCTCGGCGTACTCGACTCCGTCACCTTCCTCACCAGTACCGACCTGCGCATCGGGGACCGCGTCGACCCTCGCCGACTGGCCGCCGGCATCTGGCCGTTGAGCGAGGTCGCCGCCGGACACGAGCGCCTCACCGCCTTCGCCGCGACCTGCACCGACCGACTGGCTCGCGGAGCAGAGCTGTCCGGGGTCGAGCGGCTCACCCTGGCCGTGGGGCTCGCCGCGGAGTTCAGCCGCGCCATGACCCCCGACCCGCTGCTGCCTCCGGAACTGCTGCCCCAGCCCTGGCCCGGCAGCCGGGCCCGTCGGCTCGCCCAGGAATGCTGGACCGCTCTGCGGGCCCTTCCCGCGGCTCAGGACGCTCCCACCGCAGCGCCTCTCCTCTTCCGCCTCTACAGCGACGCCACCGCGCCTGACGGGCAGTGATACGCGCCGAAGGCCCGGAGCCGAGGTCGTCGCCCGAGGTGCCCGCCCGCCTTGGAGCGCGATCAGCCGTCCGACGCTTGCGGTTCCACCGAGTTCCCGGGTCCTTAATGAATAGGTGTTCCAGTTCAGCAGCCCATACGTTCGGCCGCATGGCTGACGAATGTTTCGGGCATCCACGGCTCGCCGCGATCTATGACCCACTCGACCCCGATCGCGGCGATCTCGACGCGTACGTCCGGATGACGGAGGAGTTCGCGGCACGTCACGTGCTGGACATCGGCTGTGGAACAGGCGTGTTCGCCCTTCTGCTGGCTGAACGCGAGATCGAAGTCGTGGGTGTCGATCCCGCCCAGGCGTCCATCGACGTGGCCCGAGCCAAACCGGGCGGCGAGCGAGTGCACTGGATCTGTGGCGATGCCACGACACTCCCGCCGATGCGGGTCGACCTGGCGACCATGACGGCGAACGCCGCCCAGCAGATCCTCGATCCGCAGGGCTGGCGCGAGACCCTGCGCGGTGCGTACGAAGCACTACAGCCGGGCGGCCGTCTGGTGTTCGAGACCCGTGATCCGGCCAGACGCGCCTGGGAGGAGTGGAACCGCGAAGCCACCTTGCGCGTGACGGAGATCCCCGATGTCGGCACCGTCGAAAGCTGGGGCCAGGTGATCGAGGTGAGCGATCCGCTGGTGACGTTCCGCTGGACCTACGTGTTCGCTGCCGACGGGCAGGTACTGACGTCGGAATCCACCTTGCGCTTCCGAGAGCGGCAGGAGGTCGAGACGGACCTGATCGCGCAGGGGTACGTGGTGGAGGACGTACGCGATGCCCCTGACCGGCCGGGCAAGGAGTTCGTCTTCGTCGCGCGACGACCGTAGCTCAGCCCACGAGAGACTTCACCGCGCACCGGTCGAGGTGGCGCACGACACTGTTGCAAGCACTTGCTTGCAATAGTTAGCAAGAGTGGGCACCATCGAAGCATGGCATCACTCAACGTCGGCAATCTCGGTGAGTACCTCCGCGAGCAGCGGCGCAGCGCGCAGCTCTCGCTCCGGCAGCTCGCCGACGCCGCCGGGGTGTCCAATCCGTATCTGAGTCAGATCGAGCGCGGGCTGCGCAAGCCGAGCGCGGAGGTGCTGCAGCAGGTCGCGAAGGCGCTGCGGATCTCCGCGGAGACGCTGTATGTGCGGGCCGGGATTCTTGACGAGCGGGACCGGGACGAGCTGGAGACACGGGCCGTGATCATCGCGGACCCGTCGATATCCGAGCGGCAGAAGGCCGTGCTGCTTCAGATCTACGAGTCCTTCCGCAAGGAGAACGGATTCGAGACCGCGACGGGCCCGGACGATCCGGAGGCCCCCGACGCGGGCCACGACAACCATCACGTACGACCGGACACCGCTGCCGAAGGCCCCCGTACGGCCGGCGGCGGGGATGCCGGTCGACCCTCACACTGATCTGCGTTCCGGGAGGACCACAGTCATGGCCATCACCGATGACCTCCGTAAGACGTTTTCCGACCCCACCCCCCTCTACTTCGCGGCCGGTACGGCCGACCTCGCCGTCCAGCAGGCCAGGAAGGTGCCCGCCCTGCTGGAGCAGCTCGCGGCCGAGGCGCCGGGCCGGATCGAGGCCGTGCGCAACGCCGACCCCAAGGTCGTGCAGGAGAGGGTGACGGTGCAGGCCAAGGAGGCCCAGGCCACCGTGCAGGCGAAGGTCACCGAGGTGTTCGGCGGGTTCGACGCCGACCTCAAGAAGCTGGGGGAGAACGCGCAGGACCTGGCGCTGCGCGGGGTAGGGGTCGCCGCGGAGTACGCCGTCCGGGCCCGGGAGACCTACGAGAAGGTCGCCGAGCACGGTGAGCAGACCGTCAGGTCCTGGCGGGGCGAGGCGGCCGAGGAGATCACCGAGATCGCGGTCGCCGTCGAGCCCGGGTCCGCGAAGGCCGGTGAGCCGAAGGAACGGCGGACCGGCCCCCAGGCCCAGCGCAACGGCACCCAGCAGACCAGGCCCCAGGCGACGCGGTCCCAGCGCCCGGGTACGCAGCGGCCGGGCGTCCAGCGGACCGGCCCCCAGCAGACTGCGGCCCAGCGGACCGGGGCCCAGCAGGCGAAGGCCAAGCCCGCAGAGTCCGTGGCCAAGCCCGCAGAGTCCGTGGCCAAGCCCGCGGAGGCGGGAGCCAAGCCCGCAGAGGCCAAGGCGGAGCCGAAGAAGCCCGCCGCCCGCAAGACGACGACCGCGCGCAAGACCGCCGCGAAGAAGACCCCGCCTCCCGCCAAGTAAGGCGGGTACGGGTATAACGGGCCGGGCACCTTTGGGGTGTCCGGCCCGTTGTCCCGATACCGTGTCAGCGAGGCGCTTCATCACTCACTAGGCGTAGGCGGTGCTCACCAATGTTGCGCGAGTCCTTCGATTTCACCCTCTGGCTGCTGGTTGACCTGGTCTTCCTGGTCACCTCCGTGACCGCGCTGATCATGGCCGCGTTCGCCCGCGAGGACGCCTATCGTGCCGCCGACAAGCAGACCAAGAGCTTCTGGCTGATCATCCTCGGTATCACCGCCGTGGTGAACATGACGCTGAATGTGCTGTTCCTGTCCATCGCCGGACTGATCGCCAGCATTGTCTTCTTCGTCGATGTGCGGCCCGCGCTCAAGCAGGTCACCGGCGGTGGCGGCCGGCGCGGCGGCTCCAGCAGCGACGGCCCTTACGGCCCGTACAACGGCGGCAGGTAGCCCCTCCCGCCCAGGGCAGGGCCCAGGTCTCCCAGGCCCCTGAGCCTCCGGGCGCCCCGAGCACCGCAGGGGAGTCGCCCATCCCGTGGCCCGTGGCCGCCCCGGCCCGTGGCCCTGGCCCCCGGCGCCCCGAGAGCACCGTCGGCGCCGCCGCAGGGGAGGGCGCCCTTCCGGGGTCTCGGGCTTCCCCGGGCGCCAGGCCATGGCCCACAGCCCCCGGTGCGGTCCCACGCCTCCACCCGGCGCGGTGCGGTGCGGTGCCTCAGCCTTCGCCGCGGCCCTCGCCCCTGCTCAGCAGGAGCACCGCGACATCGTCGGTCAGCTCGCCGCCGTTCAGCTCGCGGACCTCCGTGACGGCCGACTCCAGCAGCGCCTCGCCGTCCAGCCCCGCCGCGAGCTGGCGGTTGATCATCCTGAGCATGCCCTCGTCGCCCAGCCGCTGCTTCTCACCCGGGCCCGAGCGGCCCTCGATCAGGCCGTCCGTGTACAGCATCAGGCTCCACGCCCCGCCCAGTTCCACCTGACGGCGCGGCCAGCGGGCACGCGGCAGCAGACCCAGCGCCGGGCCGCTGCTCTCGTACGGGAGAAGGTGGGCCGCCCGGCCGCTCCGGGTGATCAGCGGGGACGGGTGACCCGCCAGGCACAGTCCGGCCCGCCGGCCGTCCGGCGCGATATCGACCGTGCACAGCGTCGCGAAGATCTCCTCGCTCTCCCGCTCGTGCTCCAGCACCTGCTGGAGCGTCGACAGCAGCTCGTCCCCGCAGAGGCCGGCGAAGGTCAGGGCCCGCCAGGCTATCCGCAGCTCCACGCCGAGCGCCGCCTCGTCCGGGCCATGGCCACAGACATCGCCGATCATCGCGTGGACCGTGCCGTCCGGGGTGCGGACCGTGTCGTAGAAGTCGCCGCCGAGCAGCGCGCGGGAGCGTCCGGGCCGATAGCGCGCGGCGAACCGCAGATTCGAGCCCTGGAGCAGGGGAGTGGGCAGCAGCCCGCGCTCCAGCCGGGCGTTCTCCTGGGCGCGCAGCCGGGATTCGGCCAGCTTCATCTGGGCGGTGTCGGCGCGCTTGCGCTCCACCGCGTACCGGACGGTGCGGTTCAGCAGCCGTCCGTCCAGCTCGTCGCGGAAGAGATGGTCCTGGGCCCCCACCCGGACGGCTTCGGCGGCGCGCTCCGCGTCGCCCGAGGTGGTCAGCGCGAGGACCGCGTGGCGGGGTGCGAGACGCAGGACCTGCTTGAGCGGGGCCAGCGCGTCGTCGCCGGGGCCGGGCAGCGCGAGATCGACCAGGACGCAGTGGACGTCGTCGGTGAGCAGCCGCTCGGCCTCGGTGAGATTGCGGGCGCTGCGGATACGGACCCGGGTGCCGGCCGCGTCGGGCAGCTCGGGGACCGAGAACGAGCCCGCCGGGTCGTCCTCGATCACCAGCAGCGTCAGATCACCGAAGCCGGAGCTGGTGGTGCCGGAGCCGCCGGTGGCGCCGGCGGTGCCCGAGGCGGGGTCCTGGCCCCGGGTGCCTGAGCCGCTGCCGGAGGCGGCAGCGGTGCCCGGGGCGCCGGCATGAGTGGTCTCCGCGACGGGGACCTTCCTCTGTCGCGGTACGGGTACAGGCATGGATCCGGTTCCTTTCCCTCCCCCCGAGGGCGCGGCGGGACGACGATCGACATTCCGCCAGACGGGGACCATAGCGGTAGCCCCGGGCGCAGCGGAATGGCGATGGGTGAGCGGTGAAGGACATATGCCCACCGTGGTTGGGCAGTTGCCGCCCCGCCATGACGAACATCACGCCCGGCGTCCGCCGCAACCATGATCAGCTGCCATCGGTACGCCGGATGCCCATGTGCCTCGCATCACACGCTATCTGGATTGATCGCGGTGCACCGGCCTTCAGCCGGGGGTGAGGCGATTGAACTCGCCCGACTCGTACTCGGCCGACCAGTACTCGACCGGCGCGTACTCGAAGTTCTCGCGCACGCACCCTTGCGCGGGAAGTTCTCGCAAACGGCCGCATGGTCCCTGCCACGCCCGTGAGATGGGCGAATGCGAAGACCTTCGGCCGCTGCGGGACCTGGACACCGCGAACCGGAATTCCCCGGATTCTCTTCGAGAGCCCCAGGGGAAAGAGGCCGAGAAAGGTCGCGTCACACTTCGGCCGGAAAGGGACGCGCCCGCACCCGACTCCCAAGCCTGCTCGCGGTATCTCAGCGCGGGGAGTGGCGGTCAATCCGGCCGCACGACTCCGAGGATCTTCATGGAACCGGCCCCCGCGACCGTGACATTCCGGCCCGGCCTGGGGGCGTGGACTATCGCACCGTCCCCGATGTACATCCCGACATGGCTCGCGTCCGCGTGGTAGATGATCAGGTCGCCGGGGCGCATGTCATCGACCGCGACCCTGGGGAGCCGGCGCCACTGCTCCTGTGAGGTGCGCGGGATGCCCCGCCCTGCCGCCCCCCACGCCTGCGAGGTCAGCCCCGAGCAGTCGTACGATCCTGGGCCCTCGGCGCCCCATTCATACGGCTTGCCCAGCTGCGCCGTCGCGTACTCGACCGCCTTCTTGCCCTGGGCGGTCGCCGTCGAGCCGCCCGCGCCCCGGCCGCCCGGCTGCCCGCCCCGCGCTGTCTCCGAGGGCGCCGTCCCGTCGGCCGGGCCCTGTGCGGGCCGCTTCAGCGCGCCGGACTTCAGCCACTCGGCCTGTGCTTTGGCCGCCGCCGCCCGCTCCAGCTCCAGCAGCCGGGCGCGCTCCTTCTTCTCCAGCCGGCTCTCGATCTTCTCGGCGGCGGCGATCTTGGTGGTGATCTCCTTCTTCGCCTTGGCCTGCTTGACGCGATTGGCCTCCAACTTCCGCCACTCGGCGCCGGCGTCCTTGGTGTACGAGGCCAACTCGCTCTGCGTGCGCTCCAGGTCGCCCATGAGGTCCTTGGTCGCCTTCAGACCCTGCTGGACGCGGCCAGCGCCGTCCAGGAAGAGCTGGGGGTCGTCCGTGAGCAACAGCTGGGCACCGGGCGGGAGTCCACCGCTCCGGTACTGGGCGCGGGCCGCAGCTCCCGCGCTGGCCTTCAGGTCGTCGAGACGCTTCTGGCCCTTCACTATCGACTTGGCCAGTCCGTCGATCTGGGCCGACTGCTTCTTCGTCTGCTCCTCGGCGAGGTTGTACGCGTCGGTCGCGGACACCGCCTGGTGGTAGAGGTCCTCTATCTCCACCCGGATCCGGTCCAGCGACTTCTTCGGTGCCGGTGCCGGTGGCGGTACCGGTGCCGTTGGTGGCACCGGCGGCGGTGGTGCCGGGAGCGCCGTTGTCAGGGATGCCGGTGGCGGTGGCGGTGGCGGGAACGGCGGGGTGGGGAAGGGCTGTTCGGGAGCGCCCGGCAGCGCGGGGGCGCGGGGGGCGTCGGGGGTGAAGGACGCCGCGAAGGCCGTGCCCGGGGATGTCAGCACGGTCAGGGCGCAGACCAGGGCGATCGCGGCTGTGGCACAGTGGCGTCGGTTCACGACGTCTCCCCCTCCGTAACAACCTGAAAGAACCTGAAGCAATCTGATTTACCGTCAGTAACTTATGGGTGCTGCCGAGATGGTGCCACGGCGTCCCGCAAAACGACAGAGTCGCGCTCAGGGCCACGGGGTCACCCGCTGCCGCGTGGCCCGCATCGTCCGTCGATCACTCTCTCCTGTGATCCCTGACGAACGGTGAGTTCCGGGTGTTCCCCATTCGTACGTGCGTTCACCCGAATTGGGGAGCCAGCGCCGCCCAGTCGACGGTGACCTCGCCCTGCCGCCACCGCCGCCCGTCGTCCCTCAGCGGCCAGTCCGACCCCACGTCGCGTACCGCCCTGATCCAGCGCTGCCGCGCGCCGAGCGAGGCGTACGGAGCCGCCGCCGCCCACGCGCGGTCGAAGTCCCGCAGGAACGCGTGGACCGGCTCGCCCGGCACATTGCGGTGGATCAGCGCCTTGGGGAGCCGTTCCGCGAGGTCGGACGGGCGGGTCAGGGAGCCGAGCCGGGCGGCGAAGGTGACCGTACGCGGGCCCTCGGGCCCGAGCGCCACCCACACATGCCGCCGCCCGATCTCGTCGCAGGTCCCCTCCACCAGCAGGCCGCCCGGTGCGAGACGCCCGCACAGCCGTGCCCAGACGGCGGCGACCTCGCCCTCGTCGTACTGCCGCAGGACGTTCGCCGCGCGGATCAGCGTCGGCGGGCACTCCAGCGGGATCTCGAAGCCGCCGTGGCGAAAGCTGAGGCCGTCGCGCTCGTACGGCTTCGCCGCCGCGACCCGCGCCGGGTCGATCTCGATCCCGACGACCTCGCAGCGGGGGTCGGCGGCACGCAGCCGCCGCAGCAGTTCGACGGTGGTCCACGGGGCCGCCCCGTAGCCGAGATCGACGGCCAGCGGGTGGTCGCTGCGGCGGAGCGCGGGACGGTGGGTGGCGGCGATCCAGCGGTCCATACGGCGCAGGCGGTTCGGGTTGGTGGTCCCGCGGGTCGCGGTGCCGACGGGGCGGGGCATGACGTCGAGGGTATGCCGAGGGCGGGCGCCCGGGGGCCGGGCGGCCCCCCGGTTCCGCCCGGAAGCCGGCCGGAGCCGCCCGGAAGCCGCCCGGAAGCCGGCCGGTGCTCCGGGGAATCGCAGTGGATCGCAGCGGATCGGATCGGATCGGCTGGTGCCCGTCGGCCCGTCGGCCCGTCGCCCGTGACCCGACACCCCTCACCCGGATGGGCCGACACCCCCTCACCCGGATGGATGGCTATGGCAATGATTTGGCAAAGCAGGGGACGGGTGGAAATGGAAGGATGGGCTCCGCTGTTGTGCGCGGGTGGAGGGGCTGCTTGTGCCCGCAGCTCGGCGTGCCCGGACACCGGCGGTGTGCGACTGCCGGAACGAGGAGGATCTTCAACGTGAGCCAGTACGTCTCGCGCCTCGGCAGTGGCTTCACGGCTCCCCGCATCAGATTCCCCGGCGGTCAGCGCAAACCCCGGCGCATCGCCATGCTCAGCGTCCACACCTCGCCGCTGCACCAGCCGGGGACGGGCGACGCGGGCGGGATGAACGTCTATATCGTCGAGCTGGCGAAAAGGCTCGCGGCGATCAATATCGAGGTGGAGATCTTCACCCGGGCCTCATCGGGCGGCCTGCCCGACTCGGTGGAGCTGGCGCCCGGGGTGCTCGTACGCCATGTGGACGCCGGACCCTACGAGGGGCTGGCCAAGGAGGACCTGCCGGGGCAGCTCTGTGCCTTCACCCACGGTGTGATGCAGGCGTGGGCCCGCCAGCGGCCCGGACACTACGACCTGGTCCACTCCCACTACTGGCTCTCCGGCCATGTCGGCTGGCTCGCGGCCGAACGCTGGGGCGTGCCGCTCGTACACGCCATGCACACCATGGCCAAGGTCAAGAACGCGGCGCTCGCCGACGGCGACACCCCCGAGCCCACCTCACGGGTCATCGGCGAGACCCAGATAGTGAACGCCGCCGACCGGCTGATCGCGAACACGGCGGAGGAGGCGGACGAACTGGTCCGTTTCTACGCGGCCGATCCGGCGAAGGTCGCGGTCGTCCACCCCGGGGTGAATCTCGACCGCTTCCGTCCAGCGGACGGCCGGGCGGCGGCCCGTGCGCGCCTAAAGGTGCCGCAGGACGCGTTCGTACCGCTCTTCGCGGGCCGTATCCAGCCGCTGAAGGCGCCGGACATCCTGCTGCGCGCGGTCGCGGGGCTGCTGAGCCGCGAGCCCGCGCTGCGCTCCCGGCTGTACGTCCCGATCGTCGGCGGCCCGAGCGGCAGCGGCCTCGCCAAGCCGGAGGGCCTCCAGAAGCTCGCCTGCCGCCTAGGGATCGCGGACATCGTCCACTTCCACCCCCCGGTCGGGCAGGAGGCACTCGCGGACTGGTTCCGCGCCGCGTCCACGCTGGTGATGCCCTCGTACAGCGAATCGTTCGGCCTCGTCGCGATCGAGGCGCAGGCAACCGGCACTCCCGTGGTGGCGGCGGAGGTCGGCGGCCTCCCGGTCGCGGTGCGTGACGGGCGTACGGGGCTCCTCGTCCCCGGCCATGACCCGTCCGACTACGCGCGGGCGCTCAGCCGGCTGATCGACGACCCGTCCCTGGCCGCCCGTATGGGCGCGTCGGCGGCCCGCCACGCGGAGTCGTTCGGCTGGGACACGGCGGCGTCGGCGACGGCGGACGTCTATACGGCCGCGATGTGCGAATACCGCCGCCGGGTACGCTCACACCATGTCTGATCTTCGCCTGCCATCGGAGCGGATCACCCCGGAGCGGATCATCGAGCAGGCGCTGGGGGACGCCGACCTCGAATGGGAGAGCCCCGAGCCCGGTTCGTACGTGGTCAAGCTGCCCGGCACCCGGAAGCTGTCCACGACCTGTTCGCTGCGCGTCGGCGAGCACTCCCTGTCGCTGAACGCCTTTGTGATCCGTCACCCCGACGAGAACGACGCGGGCGTGCACCGCTGGCTGCTGGAGCGGAATCTGCGGCTGTACGGGGTGAGCTACGCGATCGACCACCTCGGCGACATCTATCTCACCGGGCGCCTCCCGCTCGCCGTGATCACCCCTGAGGAACTGGACCGGCTGCTGGGGTCGGTACTGGAGGCGTCGGACGGGGCGTTCAACACGCTGCTGGAGCTGGGGTACGCGAGCGCCATCCGCAAGGAGTACGCATGGCGGAAGTCGCGCGGCGAGTCGACCCGCAACCTTGACGCGTTCACCCGCCTCACCGAGCGCGGGGACGAGCCGGACCCCGGGCGTCCGTAACTCCCGGACTCCCCGGACTCTCGCAACCTCCCGGACTCTCCCGGACTCCCGGACTCCCGGACTCTCCGGCCCCGGGCCGACGGCCCCGTAACCCTGGCGCCTCCGGGGCGGCGAAGTGACCTGCGCCACAATGTGCCATCCCTCAGGGGATCCGGTTGGGTCTCGCCGCGAGGGACATACGCGGCTCGGTCCTGCCGGTACGCCCGATGAGTCCCGCCTTCCCCTTCCTTCCGGTTTCCCGCCGGTACGCACGGCGCACCCTCCGTACGCCCTGTCTGGCGGCGGGCGGCGTCGCTAGATTGTCGACATCAGGAAGTGAGCGACTCCGCATCCGGAACAGCGCGACCGCACCCCATTCCCCGCACCACGTGCCGGAAGAGGATCGCCCGTGCTCCGTACGAGACCCGCTCTGCTCCCCTCACTCGCCGCCGCCCTCGCCCTGCTGGTCCTCGGTACCGCCGAGTCCGCCGTCGCGCGCGGCACCGACGCCGAGGGGCCGGCCGCCGTGCGCGGCACCGACACCCTGAGGGCCGCGGCCGGATCGGCCGCCGTCGGCGCGGTTCCCGAACGGCTGGGCGGCGGCGGTATCGCGTCCCGGCGCGATGCCGAGGACGTGAGCGCGTACTGGACCCCGGCGCGGATGGCCGGCGCCCGCCCCGCCGACAACCACACGCCCGCCCCCCTGCCCCGCGCCGTGACCGCCGGGCTGCGGCAGCCGGACACCGAGGGCGCCCCGGGGGCCACACCTCCCGCGCAGCCCCGCCCGGGACCGCGCCGCGGCTTACCGGCCGCGCCCCATGAGACGGCCGTCGTCGGGAAGGTGTTCTTCACCAGGCCCAGCGACGGCCGCGACTATGTCTGCTCGGCGAGCGCCCTCAACAGCCCGTCGAAACAACTGGTCGTCACCGCGGGCCACTGCGTCAACGAGGGCGGGCGGAACGGCACCCCTGGCGCGTGGATGCGGAACTGGACGTACGTCCCCCGGTACCGCGAAGGGGTCCGTCCGTTCGGCACCTTCGTGGCGAAGGAGTTCCGGTCGTTCAGCGGCTGGATCAACCACAGCGATCTCCGCGGGGACGTCGCCATGGTGACCACCTGGCCCCTCGGCGGCCACCGGCTCGTCGATGTCACCGGCGGCCACGGACTCAGCTGGAACCACGCCCGCGACGAGGCGGTGACCGTCTGGGGCTACCCCGGGAACCGCGGTGAAGGACGGGCCCAGTGGTGGTGTCACGGGGGGACCCGGCGGGTCGGCGGCGCGGACGGGCGTACGGAGATCCGCTGCGCCTTCGGCGGCGGCTCCAGCGGCGGCCCCTGGCTGCGCGACTACCGGGGCAGCACCGGCCTCGGCAATGTCACCGGCGTGATGAGCACCTCCGCGGGCGGCGGCTGGAACCGCAGCCCGTACTTCGACGACAGCGTCAAGCGGATGTTCGACGAGCAGGGCGGCCGAACCTAGGGCGGCCTGGCGGGACCCTGCTGAACCCCGCTGAACCCGGCCGGACCAACGGGACCCCGCCGGACGGGCCGGCACGCCGGGCGCCGCATTCTCGTCACCCGAGGTAAGTGCCTCTACAGGTCTATGCATATTACGTGCGGCTGGGTTCCGGCCGCCGGCGGAATGACGGGTACCGTCAACCGGCGGCCCGTACCCCTCCACTAAGCTCGGACGTATGGCCGACGCACCGTACAAGCTGATCCTCCTCCGCCACGGCGAGAGCGAGTGGAACGCGAAGAACCTGTTCACCGGGTGGGTGGACGTCAATCTCACCGAGAAGGGCGAGAAGGAGGCGGTCCGCGGCGGTGAGCTGCTGAAGGACGCCGGCCTGCTCCCCGACGTACTGCACACCTCGCTCCAGAGGCGTGCCATCCGCACCGCCCAGCTCGCGCTGGAGTCCGCGGACCGCCACTGGATTCCCGTCCACCGCTCCTGGCGGCTCAACGAGCGCCACTACGGCGCGCTCCAGGGCAAGGACAAGGCGCAGACCCTCGCCGAGTTCGGCGAGGAGCAGTTCATGCTGTGGCGCCGCTCGTACGACACCCCGCCGCCCGCCCTGGAGGACGGCACCGAGTTCTCCCAGAGCGACGACCCGCGCTACGCCACCATCCCGCCGGAGCTGCGTCCGCGCACCGAGTGCCTTAAGGACGTCGTCGTCCGGATGCTGCCGTACTGGTACGACGGCATCGTCCCGGACCTGCTGGCCGGTCGTACGGTCCTCGTCGCCGCCCACGGAAACAGCCTGCGCGCCCTGGTCAAGCATCTCGACGGCATCTCGGACGACGCCATCGCGGGCCTGAACATCCCGACCGGCATCCCGCTGGCCTACGAGCTGGACGCCGACTTCAAGCCGGTGAAGCCGGGCGGTACCTACCTCGACCCGGACGCGGCGGCGGCGGCGATCGAGGCCGTGAAGAACCAGGGCAAGAAGTAGATCATTGCGCGATCATGCCCCCTACCTGCTGCTTCTCGGCAGATAGGGGGCATGACCGTGCCGGTGGGCCGTCTGTGGGCCGTCAGGGTGCGTCGGGCCGCCCATCCGGTGCCGGATAGACAGCGGCTATGGCCTTCCGGGTGCGCTCCTGACTGCTTGGCATGAGGTGGGCGTACACCCTGAGCGTCAGACCGGGGTCGGAGTGCCCCAGGTACTCAGCGAGTGCCTTGATGTTCTCCCCGCCATCGAGCAAGGCAGAGGCGTAGAAGTGCCTCAGTGCGTGCATCCCGTGCTCGCGAGCGGCGGCGTACCCTTCGCCCTCTTCCGGCGGAGGGATGACTCCGGCGGCTGCCAGCGCGGGTTTCCACGCGTCCGTGTTGAGTTCGTTGCGCCAGACGTGGCCACCCATCGGCGCGGTGAAGATGAGCCGCTTGGTCACCATCGGTCCGCGCGCGGTCTTCCACGGAAGCGTGATGGCCACGGGCGGGAATCGCTTCATGTGCGCTCGCAGAGCGTCGGCCACCGGACCGGGCAGCGGCACGTCACGGAGCTTGCCGCCCTTGGGCGGGGCGAACACGGCTTTGCTGCGGCTGAGCTTGAGTTGCTGGACGACGTGAACCATGTCCGACTCGAAGTCAAGCGCGTCCACGTCGATCCCCAGAATCTCACCCTGTCGCATGCCGCATCCCGCCCCCAGGTCGACCGTCGCCTTGTAGCGTTCGGGCAGCGCCGCTTGGACTGCGAAGACGCGTTCAGCGGCCCAGGGCACAACGCGCTTGGTCTCCACTGTGGGCGGCTTGACCGACCGGGCAGCGCACGGGTTCCTGGCGAGCAACGCGTCGTCGACGGCCGCGCTCAGCACACTGCGGACATTCGAGTAGATGACCCTCGCGTACGAGCCGACTACGCCGGCCGATTCGAGCTGCCCCACCCAATCGCGGATGTGACCGGGCTGGAACGACCCGAGAGGGCGCGAACCGATGTAGGGGAAGGCGTGAAGCCTGAGCTGAGACTCCATGGCGAATCCCGTGTTCGGGTCCGCCCCGTGATGCGTGAGCCACTTCTCCGCGTACTGCTGGAAGGTGGTGCGGCTGGTCTTGGGGTCGATGTACTGGCCGCGTGTCATGTCGGTTTCGATGTTGCTGAGCCACTGGTCTGCGAGGCGCTTGTGTCCGTCGCGGAAGGACTTGGATTTCTCGGTTTTGTCGGGGCCGATGTATCGGGCGCGGTAGCGGAGTCCGGTTCCGTGGCGGTCGGTTTTGACCTTGACGGTCTTGCCGTTGGTGTCGGTCTCGGTCTTGTACCAGCGGTCTTGGATGTGGCCAGCCATGGGGGCTGTGTCCCTTCTGGGTAGCGGGGGCGCGGGTGGGCCCTGGTGGGGCCTGTCCGGCCGGTTTCGGGGTGTGCTGGGTGGGGCTCGCTGGTCGCTAGCGGCCTGATCAGGTGCGGTTTGGGTCGCTAGCGGGGTTGCTTGCGCTAGCGATGGCCGTTGCTTGCGGTAGCGGCCCTGTCCGGGGGTTCAGGGAGGCGGGGACCGGGGGGTGTCGGGTGGCCTCCTGAGGGGGTTTCCGGGGTCTGTGCGGGGGTGGGGTCCCTGGGTCCCTGGCGTCCCTGTGGGGGGTGTTTGCGCTGGTCGGGGCCGGTGGGTGGGGTCAGGGAGGCGGTGAGGGAGTTCTCCCTGTCTCCCTGGCCCCTCCCTGTCCGGGTCCCTGTGGGGGTCCCTGGCCTATGGGGCGGTTTCGGTGGCCTGTTGGGTGACCCAGGTGTGGACGGTGGTGGGGTCGTAGCGGAGGTGTTTGCCGATGCGGAAGCCGGGGGGCCCGGTGCGTTTCCTGCGCCAGGCGTAGACGGTTTCGATGGGCACGGTGAACATGGCGGCCAGGTCTTCGGGGGTGAGGTAGCGGTCCGGGAGCCCGGCCCGGAGGGCGGCGCGCGGGTCGGTGGTGGGGGCCATGGGTGGTGACTCCTCGTGTCCGTGGACGGGCGTGGGGGAGCGCGGGAACCGTGGCGAGGGTGGCGGTCCTGGAGAGTTGGTGTATGACAGCGTCCGCAGCGCCCCAGCGTCCGCACGGCCGTATCAGTGCAGGTCAATGGGGGTGAGAAGTGTGGACGCTGGTGCGGACGCTGTGGACTGTGGACGGCTCTAGCGTCCGCACCCCCTGGGGGTGTCCGGGCCACGGTCGCGCGGCCCGGACACCGGCCCGGTCGGGGCATGTTCAGGCTGGTCAGGTGGGGTCGTTGGCCCGCCCGGTGGGCGTCGTGTCGGGCCACAGGGGGTCTTGGTCGGGTGCGGACGCTGTGGACGCTGGTTCGTCGTCGGGTGGGGCTTGGGCCAGGGTGATGAGGCGGTGGCGGTGGCGGTCGCGGCTACGCTGCGTGTCATCCACGGTGATCCCGATCGACCGGAGCAGGGGGGCGAGCCGTTTGACGCGTCCGCTGGCGCGGGTGGCGTCCTTGGGCCAGTTCTGCGGCCGGACCACCGGGACGGGCAGCGCGTCGAGCAACTGTGCGGCGGTGCCCTGCCAAGCGCTGTGCTGGTCGACCAGATGCGCGATCGCCAGGGCGAACGGGTCGCCCTCCATCGCATCCGTGGCGACGTTCGCCGAGGTGGCGAGATAGTCGCCCAGGGTGTTCCAGCCCTGCGTCTGGTCCACGGCAGCCAGCACGCGGGCGAAGTCCGCCATGCGCGGCATGGAAGCGAGCCGCACCGCGGGCAGTACGGCGAGGACGCAGGCGAGCACATCGAACAGGGCCCCCAGGACAGCGGGCCGGACCGTCGCGAAGGTGGCGTCCAGCTCCTCCTCAGAGCGGCGCTGAGCGGACTCGATGAGCTGGAGGTCGAGCATGAGCACGCGTTCGGCGAGGTCTCCGGCCAAGGCTCCGGCGTCGATGGTGGTCAGCGCCAGCACCCGCCGGAAGGTGAGGACCACCACGTCGTCATCGGTGTACAGGGCGCGGTCGACGACCCCGTCACCGGTCACCGCCTTGCACAGGGTGTCCGAGAGCCACGGCGGGATGGTGGAGACGTTGTCCAGGCACAGGGCCCATGAGCTGAACGCCTGCCGTGACCACGCCTTCTCGTCACGCGGCGAACTGCGCTTGGCGGCCGGGGAGGGGTCGATGAGGTTGATGAACATCTGAGCCGCCTTGGACTTCCCCGTTCCCTGCTCGCCCTTGCAGACGAGGGCGGGGTGCGGGATGTCGGGGATCCAGGCCGCGACCAGCCACGCCACGAGCTGGCGGAAGGCGGGTTGGTCCATGTTGAGCAGGGCGTGCAGCTTGGCCAGTCCATCCCCGTCGAGTACCGGAGCGGGCATGGGGGCCATGGCGCCGGAGCGGCGGAAGAGGACCGGGGCCCGGTCCACCGTGTTCCAGCCGGTGGTGGTGACGACGACCGCGCGTCCGTCGGCGGTGCCGAGGTCGACCACGATCCCGCCGGACGGGTCGCGGCCGACCCGCAGGTGTACCGGTACGGGGTCGGTGTCCTCTGCGATGCCTTCCAGCACGGTCATGGCGTCCGCCAGGGCGGACTGGGAGGCGACCTCACCGGGGTAGGTGTCCGCGTACCGTCGTGCGAGGCGCTGGCGCACCCCCGCACGGCCTTTCAGCGGGAGCGCGATGTTCGGGCCGTCGACCGCGACCGCGTACGGGCGGCCGTCGGTGGACATGACGAACCGGTACCCCTCCCGCGCCAGGGCGACCAGCCGGGCGGCGGCAGACGGCTTCCGGTCGCCCGACCGGTCGGGCCCGCCAGTCGGGCGACCGGTCGGCCGACCGGCGTTCACCGGGTCGGGCCGCTTGTTCACGGCGGTCGGGTGGGTGTTCACGGGTCGGGTCGATCCGTTCACGGGGGTGGGCGGGTGTTGAGGCGGAGGGGTCGATTCAGGCAGGTCGGGCATAGATCGGTGGATGGTGCCGTTCACGGCGTTCACGGGTTGGGCGGGTGTGTTCACGCGGCGGCTTCCTGTCCGTACGGGGCCGACTCCAGACGGCTGTGACGGGGGTCGTCACGCAGGTCAGGGGTCGACCGTTCGCCCGCCGGGTCGGGCGGGTGGTGGGCCGACTCGGCGGTGTGGGCGAGCCGTGCCAGCGCGAGCCAACCGGCCCACCCGGCCGGGCCGGTGAACACCGGTCCGGCCGGGTGAACAGCGGGAGTCGACGCGGGGGCGGTCGGGTGGGCCGACTGGAGGATGAGCAGGGCGAGGGACAGCGGGAGTCGGTTGCCCTTGCGGCTGTTGCAGTCGCGGCAGGCGGGGGCGAGGTGGCCGACCGACCAGGTAGCGAACAGCGACAGGGGGGCGATGTGGTCGATGGTGAGCGGGCGGTTGGAGTGGAACCGGCGACGGCAGTACGCACACCGGTTGCGGAACAGCTTGGAGAGCTGCACCCGGCGGCGGTGCCGGACCTCGACCGTGGGACGGTTGACCACGCTCACCACTCCGGGCGGCGGGGGTGACGCCAGATCCCGCCCGGCCCGGGCGGGGGGATCAGGCCGAGGACGTACCCCCCCGGCGACGTGAGCGAACAGCGCACTCGTGGCCGTGTTCACCGGCACGCCCCGTAGCGAGCCCGGAAGGTACGGATCTCCGCACGCCGGTGGACCGGGCAGGTCATGCCGACCGGCGCGTCGTCGTCCTGCCATAGGTCGATCAGGCCGGTTCCCCGGCACGGGCACCCGCCATCCACCTCGGCAGCGCCGTTCCGGGTCCGTGCGGCATCCGTCATGCCGTCGTGCCAGATGTTCAGCGCGGCCGTCTCGGCGGCCCTCAGCAGTCGGCGCGCGTCCGGGAAACGCCGCTCATGCAGCGCCTGCACGGCGACGGTCACCACGCCGCTCAGCTCCAGCAGCCGCTGCCCACGGGCGAACAGCGCCCGCTCACGCAGCTCCGCCAGACCAAGCCGTCCGACACCCTGCACGATCCACCCGCTCACCCGCCCGCCGTCACCCTTGCGGAAGCGGAACCGCGTCGGCATGTCCGACGCGTACAACGCCACCATCCGCTCAGACCCCGTCAGACCACCGACATCGACCAACGAGAGCGCGGCCGTGACCTGTACCTCTGTCCGATCCGCGATGCTTACAGGCATCATGGAGACACCCCTTCAAGGGTCGGGGAGCGACGGCTTCACTTGCCGGTTAGGGCGTCGCTCCCTGCTTTGCCCTGGCTTTGGCCAGGGCCTTCGCGGTTGGTGCCACGGTCAAGGCATTGCGGTGCCCGATCGACCGATCCAACCGGCGAAGTAACCCTAGGGTTCCCTAGGGAACCCTAGGGTGTCAAGCGGTACGATAGGGAAGAGGTCCACTGAGACAAGGGAGCTGACGAGATGCCGGATCAGGCCGACAATCGAGCGCCGTACGCGCAGATTGCCGCCCACTACGCGGAACTGATTACGTCCGGCCAACTGCCACCGGGCTCACTTCTGCCAAGCATCAAGAACGTTTCGCGGGAGTGGGGCGTCAGTACTGCGACTGCCGAGAAGGCGTTGCGGAAGCTCCGCAGCGAAGGGCTCGTCAGGGGGATTCATGGCATCGGGACAGAGGTGCTGGATCGTCCCTCCCCGATGTCCTCAGGGTCTCAGCGCCAGGACCGAGGGCATCGCAGTGGGTCAAGTTGGGGATCCGGCGAACGGTCCGATTCTCACCGGGCCTCTGTGGTGTCGGCACCCACCGACGTGGCCCAAGCGCTGGACATTGAGCCTGGCTCCGATGTGATCAGACGATGCCGTGTGTATCGCGACAGGCACGGCATCGTGGCGCACTCCACATCGTGGATCCCTGCTGAGTACGGGAAACTGATTCCGCAACTTGCGAAGAGCGAGCGCCTGACCGGGGGAACCTCGCTACAGCTCATCGCGCAGGCGACTGGCCGACCGATCACTCATCGAATCGACACTGCGTCAGCGCGCCTACTGGTACCGGAGGACGCGGAACTCTTGGAGCTGGACCCTGCGAAGCCGCTGGGGGATCCGGTGGTCGTGATGACCGCGAAGTTCGTAGACAGCGAGAGCAACGTTGTGGAGTACGGCGTCGACCTCGGCAGCCCCGGCCGTACGTGGCAAACAGGATCGGAAGTCACCCAGTGACGACCGCTGACGGCACCCGCCGGCCGTTCTGCATCCTGATGGCGGGGCTCCCCGGCTCGGGCAAGACGACGCTATCCCGCGCACTGACAGCACGTGGCTTCGTCAGGCTGTGCCCAGATGAAGAGATGTGGCGTCGACATGGTGTGTACGGGGTCGACTTCCCCCGTGGCACCTTTCCGACCCTTGAGCGTCCGATCCTCGAAGAGGTCTCCACGGAGCTCCGGGAGCAACTCCGGGCCGGGCGCGATGTGGTGGTAGACCATGGCTTCTGGACGCCGGACGACCGTGCTCGGTGGCGGTCAATCGCGAGTGACGCAGGCGCAACCTCGGTGCTGGTCTACCTGGAAGTCGGTCACGAAGAACTCTGGTCGCGTGTGAACAGGCGGAACTCGCAGCATGAAGCCGATCCGAACTCGATCTACTTCTCTGAAAGCGACCTGATCCGCTACCGAACCCGGTTCGTACCTCCCGGACCAGGAGAGCCGCACCTCGTGTATACCGGCGACCTCGATTCGGCACTGAAGGCACTGGAAGAGGACGCCACGCCCCGTTCCTGACCTCACACCTTCACGGAATCGGAGCGAGACCAAGCAGGCTGATAGCGACGTTGTTGCGAGTCTCTAGCGGCTGCCCACCCCTTCAGAAGCCCCGGATTCCCCCGAATCTGGGGCTTCTGGAGTCTGCTTGCTAGGTGCTAGTCCGCTGGTCAGAGCTGGTGTGGGGTGCTAGTGGGGGTGCTAGACCTAGCAGCGACGGGTGCTAGGTCTAGCAGCGCTTCAGGGCGCGCGTTCGCGCGGAGGGATCGAGGGACCGCCCTTCGGGCGGGCGACCTTTGGCGGCTCGCTCCGCTCGCGCTGCGGCGACCGCCGTTCGGGGTACCGGGCGGTTGCGCGCTGTCCGTCCGGCGGGCGGCAGACGGCAACGAGCCGTGAAGCGGAATCTAGCGCCCCGTCCTTCGGTCTGCCCGGATCGGGGGCCAGCGTCCGCAGCGTCCGCACCTCTCCCCCTTAAGAGTCGTCTTGACCTGCACAGACGCTCTGATGTTGCAGAGTGTGACCGGACGCTGCGGACACTAGTGGACGCTGATGATTTTCTCTAGCGTCCACAGGATCTATGCAGGTCAACCCGTGTGCTCCCGACCGCGCGGACGCTGCGGACGCTATCTCTCCTAAATCTCTAGGATGAGAGGGGAGGGCAGCTAACCGGAATGACATCCGCCCCTCCCAGGAACGGCGCAACAAGCAAGAGGAGCACCACGGCCCCGGGGTGCTCCTCTTGCTGTTCCGCTTGAAACGCCACGCAGCCGGGGCGGGGGTGGTCTCTTCCCAAAGAGCCGTGGTGCGTGTGGCCTTCCAAGGCGGGCGAGTCCGCTCTCGCCGTGGAAGGCCACGGTTAGGGGGTGGAGCGGGCTGGAAGCTGACAGGCCGTGGGCATCGAAACCTGAAATCACCGCAGGTCCCAGGTGGTTTGGGCCGACATCGGAGCCGAAACCGATTTCGGGGCGAGCCGATACCGCACCCCAGTGCCGACACCGGACCGCCCCGCCCCTTCCACACGCACCACGGCTCTTTGGGAAGAGACCACCCGCCCCGGCTGCGTGGCGCTCTGACGGCCGCACGGGATCCCGCAGTCGCAAACCCCTACGCGGTGGCGTACGGGCCGTAGGCGGCCGAAGGGACGTCCGCCCGAGGGGCGGTCCCTCATGCTCTTTCCTGAGGGGGAGGGAGGCAGGGGGGTGTACTGAAGAGGGGCTGTGGAGGGGGTTTCAGGTGCCACCTCCCCCGCCTCCCCTCCCTCCCCCTAGGAGGGAAAGCGCAGGTGGGGCAGGGGAGGCAGTGCGGGGGAGGCCGTGGGGGGAGAACTCCCCACCTCCCCGGCTGCCTCCCCCCGCGCGCCGGACCCGATAGCGGGAGAGGGGACGCCCTCCGACCCCACCTCGTGGCCGGATTTCGCAGAGCTTCGCAGATGGGCCGCTAGCCGCTAACACCCTGTTCAGATGCCGTTCGAGCCGCTAGCAGGGTCGCTAACGCTAGCGACCCCGCCCGCTAGCGTTAGCGGCAGAACCGGGCCCATGGGGCGGGCCGTCTGTGGGCCGTCCGAGGGTGACCAACGACGGTCAACAACGACCAACAACGACCGCCCGACCACAGCTCAGACGCAGGTGAAGGGGCAAACCATGAGGTCGACATCGGGGCCGGTGAGACCCAGGGCAAGAAGTAGCCCCGTAGATCCGCCCACGCCCCTACGCAGCGGGGCCCCGCCCTCCTGGAGAGGGCGGGGCCCCGGGCGGTGCGGAGCGGCCCGGGGCGGGCCGCTCCAGCATCACAAGCGCCCTGGTCCGACGGAAGACCCTAGCCGCAGCTGCTCCCGCACTGGCACGGTGCACCCGACTGGCAGCCGCAGCCGCAGCCCGAGCCGCAGCCGCAGGCGCCGAGCAGGGGAAGGTGCGTCACCTCGGGGGTGGGGTCGTGCTGAGGGTCTGGGGTGGGGGATTCGGCCATGGTTGCCTCCTCAGGGGCGTACGAGCCGTACAGGACGTACGAGAGTTGCCGCCTCCGGCCATTTCACGCCCAGCGTGGCGGGCGCATCAACAGCGCGTGGAGGCACAGCGCACCCCCGCCCAGTCCGGGAGCTATGCGCCCTCCACCGGAGTGACCGGCTGGATCTCGTCCGCGTACTCACCCGTCACCAGGTAGACCACCCGCTTCGCCACCGACACCGCGTGGTCGGCGAACCGCTCGTAGTAGCGGCCCAGCAGGGTCACATCGACCGCCGTCTCGATCCCGTGCTTCCAGCGGTCGTCCATCAGATGCTGGAACAGCGTGCGGTGCAGCAGATCCATCTCGTCGTCGTCGGTCTCCAGCTGGAGCGCCAGATCGACGTCCTTGGTGATGATGACCTCCGCCGCCTTCGCCATCAGCCGCTGGGCGAGCTGCCCCATCTCCAGGATGGTCGCCTGGAGATCCTGGGGCACCGGGGACTGCGGGAAGCGCAGCCGGGCGAGCTTGGCCACATGCTGGGCCAGATCCCCCGAGCGCTCCAGATCGGCGCTCATCCGCAGCGAGGTCACGACGATCCGCAGATCGGTCGCCACCGGCTGCTGCCGGGCCAGCAGGGCGATCGCGCGCGCCTCCAGATCGTGCTGAAGGTCGTCTACCTTCTGATCGCCGGCAATCACACTTTCGGCCAGTTTCAGATCGGCGTCGAGCATGGCCGTGGTGGCGCGCCCGATCGCCGACCCGACCAGCCGGGCCATCTCGACCAGGCCCTCGCCGATCGAGTCCAGTTCCTCGTGGTACGCGTCCCGCATCGAGTTCCCTTTCTTAAGGTGAACAGAAGTCCGGATGGGGCTCTCGGACCCCCACGCTCCCACGTTCGGTCCGTAACGAGTCGAGGGGCGCCCGGTCAAATGAACCGGTTCCGTCCCCTTGGTGAACTCTGGGCGACGACTGCCCGGGCCGCCACCCGATTGGCTGTGAGCATGTCCGTGACCACGCATAACCTGGATGCATGGATGTGAACGCGGCGGTCGCCGCGGCAGCAGCGATCGCCGGTCTGTGCACCGGTGTCATCGCGATGCTGGCGTTCCGCTGGAGCGAGCGGGAGCAGCGCAGACCCACCCGCTCCTCGCTGCACACCGACGCGGCCCTGCCGCCCGGCGTCGATACGGTCCTGTCCGTGCTCCGCTCCTCCGCTGTCGTCCTCGACGAGAGCGACTCCGTCGTCAAGGCCAGTTCGGCCGCCTACGCCCTGGGTCTGGTCCGTGGCGGAAAACTGACGGTCGAGGCCATGCTGAACATGGCCCGCGACACCCGGCGCGACGGCGAGATACGGCAGGTCGAGCTGGATCTGCCCCGCCGGGGCACCGGCCGAGGCGAAGCCCTCGCCGTCTCCGCCCGGGTCGCCCCGCTGGGCTCCCGGCTGGTGCTCCTTCTGGTGGAGGATCTCACCGAGGCCCGCCGTATAGAGGCCGTACGGCGCGACTTCGTCGCCAATGTCAGCCATGAGCTGAAGACGCCCGTCGGCGCGCTCTCCCTGCTCTCCGAAGCGGTGATGGACGCGTCCGACGACCCCGAGGCGGTCTCCCGCTTCGCGGGCCGGATGCAGATCGAGGCGACCCGGCTCACCAGTCTCGTCCAGGAGCTGATCGACCTCTCCAGGGTGCAGAACGACCATCCGCTGGACGACGCCGAGCCGGTATCGGTGGACGAACTGGTCGCCGAGGCCGTCGACCGCTCCCGGCAGCCCGCCTCCACCAAGCAGATCACCATGGCCGTCGGGGGCACGCCCGCGGGCACGGAGCCCGGGGACGGCACCGCCGATCTCTATATCTGGGGTCACCGAGGCCAGCTCGCCGCCGCCCTCGGCAACCTCGTCGAGAACGCGGTCAACTACTCACCGGCCCGCACCCGCGTCGGCATCTCCGCCCGCCGGATCCCCGCGCCGGGCGGCCAGTCCGGCGGCTCCGGCGGACTGATCGAGATCGCCGTCACCGACCAGGGCATCGGCATCTCCGAGAAGGACCGCGAGCGCGTGTTCGAACGGTTCTATCGCGTCGACCCCGCCCGCTCCCGCGCCACCGGCGGTACCGGCCTCGGGCTGGCGATCGTCAAGCACGTGGCCGCCTCGCACGGCGGGGAGGTCACCGTATGGAGCTCGGAGGGTCAGGGGTCCACCTTCACCCTGCGGCTGCCGGAAGCCGGTGCCGTACGGGACCGGCCGCCCGGCCGCACAGCGAAGACCCCCGCGCCGGACGTGTCCCCGGGGCCGCAGTCACCTCCGCGCCCGCTCGCCACCCCTGACCCGGACGCCCACGCGTACTCCGGCCCGCAGCCGCCTCCGGGCCCGGCCGCCCCCGCTGGCCGGGACCCGCACGCGTACTCCGGCCCGCATCCACCCCCCGGCCCCGGCCAGGACGCGCCTTCCGGCCCCGACGCCCATGCGTCCCCCGGCCGGGACGCGCCCCCGGGGCCGGAGCCGCCGGCCACCGGCACCGGCACCGGTACTGCCACCGCATACGCGCACCCGGCCACCGGCCCCGAACCACCCATCGCACCGAGCCGCCCCGGCCCCCAGGGCGCCCGGTCCCATGCCACCGATCCGCACACCGAGATCACTGCCCCGGAGGTCCTTCCGTGACCCGAGTGCTCGTCGTCGAGGATGAGGAATCATTCAGCGACGCCCTGTCCTACATGCTCCGCAAGGAAGGCTTCGAGGTCGCCGTCGCGACCACGGGCCCCGAGGGACTCGATGAGTTCGAGCGCAACGGCGCGGATCTCGTCCTGCTCGACCTGATGCTGCCCGGACTGCCGGGTACGGAGGTCTGCCGCCAGCTGCGCAACCGCTCCAACGTTCCGGTGATCATGGTGACCGCCAAGGACAGCGAGATCGACAAGGTTGTCGGGCTGGAGATAGGAGCCGATGACTATGTCACCAAGCCCTTCTCCTCCCGGGAGCTGGTCGCCCGCATCCGCGCGGTCCTGCGCCGCCGTGGTGAGCCGGAGGAGGTCAGTCCGGCGGCCCTGGAGGCCGGTCCGGTCCGGATGGATGTCGACCGCCATGTGGTCACGGTCTCCGGCGGCAAGGTCGACCTTCCGCTGAAGGAGTTCGACCTGCTGGAGATGCTGCTGCGCAACGCGGGCCGGGTGCTCACCCGGATGCAGCTGATCGACCGGGTCTGGGGCGCCGACTATGTGGGCGACACCAAGACCCTGGATGTCCACGTCAAGCGTCTGCGGGCCAAGATCGAGCCGGACCCGGGCGCGCCGCGCTATCTGGTGACGGTCCGCGGTCTGGGCTACAAGTTCGAGCCGTAGACCGCACCCCCGCCCCCGATCGGCGCCGGGGGCGGAGTCAGAGCGGCAGGGTCGGAGAAGCTGATACGAGGGCGCCCCACCGGATTCCGGT
>NZ_JBSGUP010000034.1:0-28131 GCF_053607985.1 Streptomyces sp. NPDC055078 | reverse complement strand
CGTCACCCCCGCCTTCACCGCCGAATGAAAGAAGTCGTACGCGCCATGCAGATTCCCGTGATCCGTCATCGCGATATGCGACATACCCATCTCATCGCACGCGGCGAACATGTCCTTCAACCGCGCCGCACCATCCAGCAGCGAATACTGAGTGTGCACATGCAGATGCGTGAAGGGGTCGTACGCCGCCATCTCAAGCGCCGTCGCTCTCCTGGCCGTTGTTCCCTTGACCGTTGTTCCCTTGACCGTCGTTCCCTTGACCGTCGTTCCCTTGACCGTCGTTCTCCAGGCTGTCGGCGATGGCGCGCAGACCGATGACCATGTCACGGGCCGAGGGAGCCCGTTCGGGGTCGATCAGCCACTGCTGGGTCAGTCCGGCGAACAGCGCCATATGCACGGATCCGACGGCGCGGGCGGTCTCCGCGTCGTCCTCGGCGGTGATGCCGTGGAGTTCGGCGGCGAGCCGGGGACGGGAGTTCTCGTAGGCGTCGGCGATCTGCCGGCGGATCTCGGGGGAGCGCTCGGCCTCGGTGAAGGCTTCCGTCGCGGCCACGAGCATCGGCCGGTGAGTGACGCCCGCGTCGACGGCTCGCGCCCACATGCCTTCGAGCCGCTCCCGGACCCCGCCGGGCGTGGTGGCTCCGGCGGACACATCCGGCTCGGGGCGCATCGCCTTCTCGCCCCACTCGTGCAGCACCTCAAGGAGGGCGGCGTTGAGGAGGGCGTCCTTGGAGCCGTAGTGGTAGTTGATCGTCCCGACGGGTGCGTTGTCGGCCGCCGCCGCGATGTCGCGCGAGGTGGTGCGGGCGTAACCCCGCTCCTGCAGACAGCGCTTGGCGCCGACCATGAGCTGTTCACGATGTCCCATGGCCGACACCTTACAACAGACTTGAACGTCCGTTCAGAACGCTCATTCAGAACATTCGTTCAAGCCCAGTGGAGGGGCGGGCGGTCAGGGCAGGGGCGCCGGGTCGCGCCGGAGGCCGGGCGGCTCAGGGCGGCGGGGTGTGGCGAGGTCGTCGTGGAGAACCCGTTCGTACAGATCGCGCAGCTCCCCGCAGGGCTCCATCCCGAACTCCTCCACCAACTGGGACCGCAGCCGGTGGTAGGCGGTGATGGCGTCGCTGCGGCGCCCGGCGAGGCACAGCACGGTCATCAGCCGATGGCAGACGCCTTCGTTGAGGGGGTCCTCGACCAGGTGGGAGCTGAGTTCGCCGATCAGCTCCTGGTAGGAGCGGCCGGTGAGCAGATCGGCCTCGATCCGCCGCTCCAGCACCGCGAGCCGGTCCTCCTCCAGCCGGACCGCGTGCATTCTGAGCGGCCGGCCGGCGCTGAGATCGGCGAGCGCGGGCCCCCGCCACAGGCTCAGCGCCTGGCCGAGGAGGGCGGCGGCCCGGTCGGGGCGGCCGTCGGCGAGGGCAGCGCGCCCGGCCCGGGAGAGCCGCTGGAACTCCTGCACATCGAGGGAGCCCTCATCGATGTGCAGGAGGTAGCTGGAGGCCCCGGTGACGATGAAGCGACGCGTCGGCCCGGTCGCCCCGGTGGAGCCGGGCCCCTCCCCGCCGCCCACCGGGCGGCCACTCCCCGGGCCCGGGGCCTCGTCGAGGACCAGGAACCGGCGTCTGAGCTGGAAGACATACGTCTGAAGGGTCCGCACCGCGCTGGGCGGCGGCCGGTCGCCCCACAGCTCCTCGATGAGCAGCGGGGTCGGGACCGGCCGGTTGGCGTTGAGGAGCAGCAGGGCCAGGACCTTGCGCGGCTTGGGGGCCGTGGGGGTGACGAGACCGGGGCCCACGACCGACATCGGCCCGAGCAGACGAAACTCCATGAGCTTCCCTCCGGGAGTGACAACTCCAGTCCGAGGAGACAGCACACACTGGCACGGAAAACCGTCTGTCGAGGCACTGTGGAACGCCGCCCCGATAAGAGAATCCCCTTATCGACCCGCCCCACCGACAGAAAACCGAAGAACTCTCAGAAAGCCTGTCCGCACCACTATTTGGCTCCTCAACGTAGCATGTCCACACACCCCGAGGAACCCGAACAGAAATCCGCACAGGCATACCGGCCAAGGGCGATCAAGGAATTCCAGGTAATCCGTCATCCCCCTTCAACAGCCCTGCCACCTGCGATGAACGTCCTGAAAAGATCTCAGATCCCACCCCGAAAGGTAATACAATGGGCGCCCCCACTTCCCCTGCCGGGCGCTGGTCCGCATTTCCCGCGCGGGCCCCTTTCGGCCGGGATACGCCCTTCCGGGGTCGGTCGTGGCGTCGCGCGAGCGCCCCGGCGCGTAGCCGTGCTCCGGGTGGTACCTCGATCGGGTGATGCCTCCGGGGATGGTCCCGGGCGAGGGACCGTGCCCCGGCGGCGGGGCGTTCGCCCACCGGCCGTACCACCCGGCGGAACTGGCATGCTCTGCGCACCGCGCTCTCGGCAGCGCCGTCCGCCGATGGCGTTCACGGGCGGGTACGTCCCCGTACCGCTCCGAGGGAGGTCTCCGTGCAGTTCATGGTCCTCGGCCCGCTCCAGCTCGCGGGCGGGAACGGGCCCACCACCATCTCCGCGCCCCGGCTGCAACAGCTCACCGCCCTGCTGGTGATGGCCAGATCCCGAACGCTGCCCCTGACCGCGATCCGCGCCGAGCTGTGGCCCACCGGGCCGCCGCCCACCGCCGGGACGACGATCCGTACCTATGTGCACGAGCTGCGCAAGCTGCTCCCGGGGGACACCGGCCGCTCGCTGACCACCGACCCCACCGGCTACCGGCTGACCGTGGGCCTGGACGATGTGGACGCCTTCGTCTTCGAGCGGCTCGCGGAGAGCGCCCGTGCGCTGTTGCGCGGCCGACCGGCCCCACAGCATGCGCCGACTCCGCCCCACGCGCCGACTCCGTACCAGGTCGGACACGCCGCCGACCTGCTGGGCGAGGCACTCGCCCTGTGGCGGGGCCGCCCCTTCGCCGGGCTGCCGACCGGGCCCCGGCTCGAACTGCATCTCGCCGCGCTGGAGGCGGCCTGGCTGCGCGCCGCGCACCTGCGCATCCATACGGATCTGCTGCTCGGGCGGCACCGCGACCTCATCGGGGAGCTGAAGACCCTGGTGAGCGAATACCCCCTGGACGAACGGTTTCTGGCCCAGCTGATGATCGCGCTGCACCGCTGCGGGCGGCGCGGGGAAGCCCTCACCGCCTACCGGGGCTATCAGCAAACCCTCCGGGGCGAGTTGGGGGCGGACCCGGCGCCGCCGCTGCGGCGACTGCGGAACAGCATCCACGCGGCGCGGGACGCGGACCCGGTGCCTGCGCACTGGACGATCCCGCGCTGACGGACGATCCCGTCCTGACGGACGACTCCGTGCTGACGGACGAGCCCGCGCCGACGGACGAGCCCGCGCCGACGAGGCGGGCGCTCCCACCGGGTCCGCGGCCGTGGCCGAGGGGTGTGACGGCCGGCCGGGGGGCGGCGACCGTCACGGTTCCACCCTCGGTGCGGGGTGTCAGGAACGGTTCGAGGATGCGCGGTGACCGTGAACACGGACAGGGGCGCGGCCCCAACCCCGGCGGGCGGTGGGTGCCGTAGTCAGGAGGGGAACAGCCACCGGTAGATGTCGTCGTCGCGGAACGTGGCCGCGTGGTGCGGCGAGTGGCGGGCGAAGGGGACGTCGGGGGCGCCCTGGCGACGGATGGTGCCGGTGATGTCGTAGTCGGGGTGGCGGCCGTCGTCGCTGAGCCGCCAGGCGAAGGTGGTGTCGATGGTGTCGCCCGCGCGCACGGGGATGCCGGTGAGGAGGAGGGGGAGGTAGACCGGAAGCCAGCTTGAGGGCTGGCGGATGGGGTCGAGGAAGATGCCCGACTCGGAGCCTGCCTGGAGGATGGGCCGCAGGACCAGGCCGGTCAGCACATCGTCACGGTTGACGGTGAGGGTGAACCGGTCCTCGCCGGATGTGCGCAGATCGCCGTTGAAGAGCAGTTCCTCGGTCTCGGCGGTCTCGGTCAGGAGGGTCTCGCCGACCTCGCCGTCCAGGCAGAGCCGGACGTCGAAGGGGTGCCCGACGGCCTCGAAGATGTTCTGTACGGTCTCGATGCCCTCAGGGGCGAGGACGAGGCCGTCCGGGAAGTGGGAGGCGAGGGACGCGCCCGCGACGGCAGTGACGCAGCGGTGCGGGATGGAGAGGCCGGACCCGCCCATGAAGCGCTCGCGAGCGTCCAGGATCGCGGCGGCGGCGCCCTCGGAGCCGCCGATCGAGCCGATGATCTCGGAGACACAGACATCGATCGGCTCGGGCAGTGAGACACCGGTCGATACGCCCTCGATCACGGTGATCGTATCGCTGAACCCGGCCTCGTCGACGGCCTTGCGGGCCGCCTCGGCCCACTCCGGGATCACCTCGACCGCGTACACCTTCCGGGCACCGGCCTTGGCGGCCTCGACCGCCCAGTTGGCGTCCCGGCCGGTACCGATATCGAGGACGGTACGGTCGGGGACGAGCTTCTTGATGGCCTCGACGTACACGGCTTCGCAGAGCACGTCGTCGTTCATCACGTCATAGGTGTCGTCGCTGTAGACGGGGTACTCGCCCTCGCTGGGGAAGACGTACACCCCTTCCTTGGTCGCGGGATAGCCCGTGCGCGCGGTGAGCTTCCGTGTCCCCGCCGCAAAGGTCGTCAGATTGATGGACGCCATCACAGCTCCCCTTCTCGATTGGTGTGGTGCAGGGCGGTGTCGTGGTGCACGGCGGTGGCATGGTGCAGGTCGGTGTCATGGTGCAGGTCGGTGTCCTCGTGCAGGGCGGTGGCGGTGAGTACGCCGTTCTCCAGCCGGCCGTGCGGGGCGATACCGAGCACCGCGGTGGAGAGCGACGGCCCGCCGCCGTAGTGGCGCGGGCCGAAGACCACGGCGTGCATCGCGTGGCGGCGGACCTCGGAGACGATGGCCGCCTGGTCCGGGTGGGGTGCCGGGAGCAGCAGCCAGCGGCGCTCGCCGACGCCCCGTACCGCCGTCGCGATGATCTCCCCGGCGCTCAGTCCGGCCGCCGATGCGAGCAGTACGCCCTCGGCCTTCGGCTCCTCGCACAGGGTGATCGCGGGTTCGGCGGCCAGCCGCTCGCGCAACTGCCGGGAGCCGCCGCGCAGGTGGAGCCGCAGCTCTCCGTCGGCGCCCGCCGCGCGGCGCAGGGTCTCCTCCAGGAGGAGTGACTCCGCCGGTTCCGGGTGGCCGGCGGCGAGGGCGGGTACGGCGGCGGCCGGGCCCCCGGCCCAGCGCGCCAGGACGTCGTCCGATGTGGTGGGCCAGCGGGGGGCGAACCAGGTGCGCCAGTGCTCGGCCTCGGCGAGACGGCGGCTCTCCTCGATCCAGTCCTTCGTCTCGGCGGTGCCGAAGGCGGACAGCTCGCGCAGATCGTCGTCGGTGAACACCCGCTCGCTGCTGACGCGGTTCTCCTCCTTGCGCAGGGCCTGCCGTTCGCTGCGGTACTTGTAGTGCCGGATGAACAGATCCTCCGGCGCTCTCTCGCACGCGTCCGCCCGGTCGATGCGGTGCTTTCCGCCGTACACCTTGGCCGATGGGTCGTAGCGGCTCACCACCTTGCTCGGCTCGTCGTCGAAGCCGACCGACGCGGTGGTGGTGCGCAGGAAGGCGTACGGGCCGGGGCCGCCCCCGTCGAGGGTGTCCTGGAACATCTGCCGCTGCGGCAGCCGCAGCAGATTGAACTCGGGGGGCAGCCGGGCGAGATACCGTTTCGCGCCCTCGGGGAAGTACACGTACTCGTCGCAGTCAAGGAAGAACACCCAGCGGACACCGGGTGTCTGTCCGGCCCATTGGTAGTGGTCGGTGAGATGGCGGTCGTAGCCGACACGGTGGTCGAACCGGTAGCGGACCGGCAGCCCCTCGTCCACCAGCGACTGGAGGATGTCCACCGTCCGGTCGGTGCTGCCGTTGTCCACCACCCGGACGGCGTCGAAGCCCATCGCCAGATGGAAGCGTACGAACGCCTCGATGGCGTCCTCCTCGTCCCGGCAGACGGCCAGGACCACATCCATCGGGGGGGCGTCGCCGGAAGCCATCGGAGCCGCGTCGTTCACACTCATCAAGCGTTTCCTCCGGTGCCGAGAAAGTGTCCGTCGACGACGAGCGCGTCGAGTCCCAGTTCGCCCACATCGGCCACGACCTGCGTCAGATCGTGGGCGATCGTGCGGCCCGGCGCGTTGAGACTGGTGTTGAGCAGCACCGGGTCGCCGGTCAGTCTGCCCATCTCCCGGCAGACCTCATGGAGGAAGGGATCGGCCGATGCGTCGATCGCCTGCGGCCGGGACACCCCGTCCGGGCCGGTGACCGAGCTGAGCCGGTCGCGGGCCTCGGGCCGTACGCGATACGAGTCCAGCATGTAGTGGGACGCCGGGGACGCCCCGTCGCCGAAGTAGCGGACGAACTCCTCGCGCGGCAGCATCGGCGCGAAGGGGCGGTACCACTCCCGCTTCTTCACCTCGTCGTTGAGCCGGTGGCGGACCCTGGGGTCATTGGCCCGCGCCAGCAGCGAGCGGTGCCCGAGGGCGCGCGGCCCGGCCTCGGCGCCGCCCCGGGCCAGGGCGAGGAGCCCGCCCGACGCGATGATCTCGGCGACCGCCGCGGGGGACGCGGGCCGCGCCGTATGCCCGGCGGCGGTGGCGCCCGCGACGGTGACATGGTCCTCGGTGTGTTCGGGCACGCCCGGCCAGCCGATGCCGCCGGGCCAGCGCAGCCCCGACTTGAGCCCGGCCCACACCGCGCCGCCGACGAACTGGGACGCGTCGTGCGCGAACGGCGGGATGAACACCGGGAGCCCGCTGATCTCGCGTATCTCCCGGTTGGACACCACGGACAGGGCGCAGCCGCCGCCGTAGAGAATCCCGATCGGCTCGTCGGTGATCCCGGCGTTCCTGATGTCCTTAAGGGTCCGCGCGCAGCCTTCGGCCACCTGCTCGCGGAAGCGGTGGGTGAACAGCTCCTGCGCGGAGGCGGCGAGGTCGAGTGTCGTGGACAGTTCATGGTTACGGGGGTTGGCCCCGGTGAGCCGTTCGGCCTCGGCGGAGGCGTTGTCGGCGGAGCCGAGGCAGTAGCCGTTCCAGGTCTCCACGTCCGGGTCGAAGCTGTCCCGCGCCAGCCGCTCCAGCTGCTCGACATGGCGGAGTCTGGCCGAACCCCACGCGGACAGGCCCATCAGCTTGCCGCAGTTGCTGAGATCGCCGTTGCCGTAGAAGATCCGGCCGAACAGGTCGCCGAAGACCGCTCCGTTGAACCAGCGCTCGGCCGACACCGGGGTCAGCGGCGCCGGGGCCGGGCTCTCCAGCGGAGTGCGCAGATCGAGCCAGCCGAACCGGGGCTGCTCGGCGTCGAAGACGATGGTCAGATACACGCCGGGGCCCGCCAGCGGCAGGGTGGTCGCCGCCAGGACGTGGAAGTAACCGTGCAGGTCCGGCTGGGGCAGCACCCGTACGGGGCGGCCTTCAAGATCGACCGTGGCCGGCCCCTTCGCCACCGCGCCGTACCGCTCCCGCAGCAGGTCCTTCACCAGTTCGGGGCGGGGCGCGGTGACCGATTCCAGCCGGTCGAGCGGCAGCCGGTCGAAGCAGGTGCCGACGAGGGAGGGGAGCCAGCCCTCCTGGTTCTTCACCCGGGTGATGCGCTCGAACTCGGTGTAGCCGATCACCCCGCTCTCGTCCACCGCCGCGAAGCCCGCGTTGTGGTCGTCGTACAGCCCTACATGGACACCCATGGGTCAGACTCCTTCACGGCTTCGGGTTCAGTGGCCGGCCGCGTCCCCGGAGGGGGGACCCGCCGACGCGAGCAGATCCTCGAACTCGGGGAGCACGATGCCGACGATCGTGCGTACGGTGCTGTCCGGGATCTCGCTGGAGATCGGCAGGCTCACCAGGCAGTCCGCCACCCGGTCCGTGACCGGCAGATCGGGTGTCGCCAGATGGGCGTACGCGGGCATCCGGTGCACCGGCCGGTAGTAGGGGCGGGTCTCGATGCGGTAGTCCGCGAGGCGGGCCGCCAGCCGCTCCGCGATGGCGACAGACGGTGTCACCACGGAGATGTCCTTCCAGGTGGGCAGGGTCCGGGGGTCGTCCGGCGCGACCAGGCGCAGCAGTTCGCTCTCCGCCAGCAACTGCCGGTAGAGCGCCGCCGAGTCCCGGCGGCGGGCGAGCCAGGTGTCGAGCAGCCGCAGCCCCGCCAGAGCGACGGCCGCCGCGAATTCGGGCATCCGTCCATTGACCCCGCCCGCGTCCACACAGGTGTAGTTGTCGCCCAGGCCGTAGCGGCCGAGCTGCCGCAGCCGGTGCTCGATCTCCGGGTCCCGGCAGGCGATGGCTCCGCCCTCACCACTGGTGAGAACCTTGGTGCCGCTGAGGCTGAAGACCTCCATATCGCCGAACGACCCGGCCTTGCGGCCGTCGATCGTGGCGCCCAGCGCGGCGGCGGCGTCGCTGACCAGCAGGGCTCCGTACCCGGCCGCCACCTTCTCCAGCTCCGGCATGTCCGCGGGGATGCCGTGCGAGTGCACGGGCATCACGGCGGCGGTCGCGGGCCCGATGAGCCGTTCGGCCTCCTGGGCCGTCATCCCCAGCGAGGAGGGGCCGACATCGCTGAACACGGGGGTGAGCCCGGCCCTCAGGATCGCGTTGACCGTGGAGGGGAAGGTGTAGCTGGGCACGATCACCTCGGTGCGGCCCGGCCTGCTGTGCCGTACGACGGTCATCGCCATGCCCAGCGCGGTGTCGCCACTGGCGGTGGCGACCACCGAGCCGGTGCCGAGGTAGTCGGCCAGCGCCACTTCCAGCTCGGCGCAGTACGGCCCGTTGTTGGACACCCGCCGGGTGGCGGCGATCCGGTCGACGGCCGCGTGCAGTTCCCCGGCCGGGGGCAGGCTCGGCGTGGAGATCCGCGCCCAGGAGCGCTCCCGGCTCGCATGGTCCAGGACCTGTTCCGCCGCGACACTGGTGAAGCGGGCGCCCGCCGCCCGCATGGCGGCGAACTTCGCGTACGGGGAGCCGTCGTCCCCGGCGGTGCGCCGCCACGCCGACCGGTAGAGCACCGAGGAGGGGACGAAGACCGGCCCCCGCGCGAAGCGCGCCCGGGTCGCCGGGTCGTTCCAGTCGTCGTACTCGACGGTGTGACGGCCCAGATTGGCGTCGAGCACCCGGGCCGTGCCGTAGCAGAGGTCCGCGCCGGTGGTGACGAGCGCGGCGAGACCGTCGTCGAGATGGCCCGGCAGGAACTCGCCGTCCTCGTCAAGCAGGGCGATGACATCGCCCCGGGCCAGCTCCTCGGCGCGGCGCAGCGCCGCGGCCGGTCCCGTCCGGGGCACCTGCTCCGGGTCCCCCTCAGGGGCTCGCCCCGGCCCCGGCACCGGTTTCGGCTCCGGCCCGGACTCCGGTTTCGGGCCGGACTCCGGTTTCGGCCCCGGTTTCGGCTCCCCCTCAGGGTCCCGCACCGGCCCCACCTCGCGGTAGCGGATCCGGGGTTCGTCGAAGGCGGCGACGACCCGTTCCACCTGGGTGTTGCCGGGCGTCTCGCTGACGACGACGAGTTCCCAGTGCGGATACCGCTGGGCGAGCACCGAGGGGATGGTCCGCTCGGCCAGCAGATACGGCTTCCGGGAGCAGGGCAGAAGAATGCTGACGAGCTGGTCGTACCTGATCACCGAACCGACTCCCTTGGTTGACGTTTCCCCGGTCCACCGACCCGCCAGCGCAGCTCAGCGTCGACGGCGCCATCGGCGAGCAGCGCCCTGATCGCGTCGCATCTGTTCTGCGGTGCGCCCAGCGCCTGTTCGAGCGAGCCGAAGCGGGCTCCGACGCCGTCGATCGTCTCCGCGACGGCGGCGGCGAAGTCCTCGTCGAGCCGGATGCCCAGCGCCCGGAGCTTGCCGCCGTCCACCAGGTAGTCGCGCGAGTCGCCCGCGCTCGCCTCGGTCTCCAGCGGTACGCCGAGGACGTCGACCATGTGCGCGGCGATGTCCCGGATGCGCCAGGCGCCCTGCTCCCCGGCCACATTGAAGATCTCGCCGCCCGCCTCGGGCAGGGAAGCGAGGACCCCCTCGATCGCGGTCGCGATCTCCCGTACGTGCACCATGGGCCGCCGCTGGCGGCCGTCGCCGTGCAGGACGACCCGCTTGCCGAACAGACCGCAGGCCGCCATCCGGTTGACCACCAGGTCGGTGCGCAGGCTCGGGGACGGCCCGTACGCCGTGCCGAACCGCAGGACGACCGGGGCGAACCCGCCGTCCCGGGCGGCGAGCAGCCGGGTCTCCGCGCCCAGCTTGGTGCGCGCGTACCGGCTGAGCGGCGCGGGCGTGTGGTGCTCCGCGCACACCTCGGCGGAACGCCCGTAGACACTGCAACTGGAGGCGAAGACGAAACCGCGCGCGCCGGCCCGCCGGGCGGTGTCGGCGAGCTGGACCGCGGCTTCTTCGTTGACGGCGGCGGCGAGGGTGGGCCTCAGGTCCGCGCAGGCGTCGTTGGACAGTCCGGCGAGATGGACGACACAGTCGATTCCGGCCAGTTCGGCGACACCGATGTCACGGACATCGACGCGCGGCGGCCCGTCCCCGGGCGGCTGGAGGAGTCCGGCACCGGCACCCACCACCCCCTCCCCCGACGACCGGAAGAGACCGGCACCGGCACCCACCTCCCCGTCCCCCGACGACCGGAAGAATCCGGCGTCGACGGCGACCACCTCGTGCCCGGCCCGCTGGAGCCAGGGGCCGACGACCTGTCCGATGTAACCGAGCGCGCCGGTCAGCAGGACCCTCATGTCCTCACCCGCCCACCGGGGACGGGGACGCGAGCTGCCGTTCCCGTCCGCCGTCGGAGCCGCTCGCGGCGGAGTCGCACAGCTCGGCGGCCGACGCGGCCAGTTCGCGGGCGCTCAGTCCGGCCAGGATGTCCTGGCCCGCCTGGAGGCCGATCCGTACGGCGTCGGCGTCGGCGCTGGCGCCGTCACCGTCATCGGGGAAGTTGGCCAGGACCGTGCGCGCGAGTTCGTAGAGGAAGGCACGGCGGTACAGCGCGCGCGACCAGAACTGTTCCGAGCGTACGGCCGGACCCGCCTTCTCGGGCCGGGCGGCCGGGGGCAGTTCGTGCAGCCCCCGGAAGAAGCCCTCGGCCAGGACGTCGCCCACTTCCTCGGCCGCCGCCCGCTTGGCCGGGTCGCGGGTGCCCTCGTCGACGGCCACCTGCCGTACGTCGCCGAGCCGCCCGACCTCGCGGCGGCACAGCGCCGGCCACATGAAGAACCAGTCCTCGTTGTAGATGTCCGGGAACACCCCGGCGTACCCGGTGCGGACGGCCAGGCAGTTCCCGGAGACGAACGGGGTGACCAGGGAGGCGCGGCCGAGCACCTTGTAGAGCATGGAGTGGTCGGCGACCCCGACGGAGCGCCGGCCGACGATGGTGTATCCGTCGAGCGCGGCGACCATCGCCAGCAGATCGGCCGCGGTCACATCGACGTCGTCGTCGATGAAGACGACCGCGCCGTAGCCGCCCTCCCTGGCGGCCGAAAGACCGCTGTTGCGTTTGGCGGCCAGGTCGGGATGGGGGGTGGTGAAGGTGCGTCCGGCACTCGGGTAGGGGCCGATCCGCTGCTGGAGCCCCGGCCGGTCGGGCAGTCCCTCCGGCAGGTCCTCGGGGACGGTCGCGAGCAGCAGGGCGTCGTAGTGGACGGGGAGCGAGCCGACCTGACGCCGGACCCGCTCCGGGCGCCCCTTGGTCGGCACGACGACCAGCACCCGGTCCGGGCCGGCCGTCCGGGACGTCGCCGGGGCCCCGGCGACGTCCTCCAGCAGTAGCGAATGGTCGGGGAGCGCCGCTGTGGTGATCACTGACATCCGTTCTCCCTCACATCAGGGCGAGGCTGTACGAGAACCGGTTGAGGTGCATCACCATGCACGACAGCAGCGCACCGCTCTTGAAGTACTCGTCGATGTTCACCAGCACCAGCTCGAAGCCCTGCTGGCTGACGATCCGCTCCAATTCGTCGAGCTTGGTCTTCTCCTCCGTGTACGCGTCGGTGCCCGCCTTGAGGTCGTGCAGACAGGAGGAGTTGATGATGGTCTTCCCGGACCGCACCGAATTGCAGATGCCGGAGAAGGACGCTTCCTCGCTGACCGGGATGATCTCGGTGTGCTTCTCCAGCTCGGCCAGTTCCGCGTGGCTGTAGGCGTCGGTGTAGACGAGGGTGGAGCTTTCGGTGATCGGGAAGACACTGCAGTCCAGGTGGTAGAGATGAGGGTTGTTCATCTCCAGCTTCACGACCTGGGCGTCGTACTCCCGCTCGAACCATTCATACGCGGCGCGTTCCGAACGCTGGCCGTGGCCGCCGACGTAGACGTTGTCGTGCAGATGCTTGAGGTCGGCCTCGCCCTCGAACCGGTGGGGACAGACGGTCGCCTTGTATCCCATGCCGGTGAAGTAGTCCACGCCGACCGGGGTCTCGCCACGGCGCGGCTCGGAGGTGAAATTGGAGACGACCACATCGCGTACGCCCGGCAGATGCGTCGGGACGATGCCCAGATTCGCCGTGTAGACGAGGTCCTGGAGGCCCGTGGTCCGGGGAGTGGGCAGCACATAGACCAGGGCGCCGGCGCTCAGTACCGAGAACAGTTCGAGGAACTGGACCATGGCCCGGCCCCGGTCGATCTCCCGGTCGCTCTCGGAGAGTTCTTCCATCCAGACGTTGTTCGGCACTTCGCTGGACAGCGAGAACGGCGCGTTCACCACAAACGCGGGGTAGTCCAGATGGCTGGGGTTCTGCGGCGGTTCGGCCGCTCCGGATGATGCGCTGTCCGTGCGGGCCCGGTCGTTCGTGACTGTCATATTTCCTCCGCTTTCGGTTGAACCGCGAAATTCTTCCGCACGCGCACCAAGGGGTCGATGCCTGCCTTGATATGCCAGCCGTCCGGCTGGACCGGTTCCCAGGTGTATCGATCGCTCAGCGGTATGACGAGTTCCACCTGGGAGCCGTATCGGATCTGGGAGAAGCGCTCTCCCTGGAGGTACGACGAGTTCTGCTTGAGGCGGTAGGGGAGGATGCAGTCCACGTCGTAGTCGGCGATCTGGAGGATGTAGTAGTTCTCGCCCAGCCTCGGCGAGTGCACCTCGCTGATCATCCGCTGATTGTGCTGGAGATATCCCGCCGACCCGAAGTCGATGCGCAGGTCCTCCAGAATGGAGTTCTCCATCGCTATCATCGGCCGGTTGTACGTGGCGATGGGCTCGGCCAGCCGGTAGGACAGATAGCCGCTGTACGGCACCCGGTTGGTGTGGACGTCGAAGAACGTCATGAAGATGCCGATGACCAGGCTGTCCCGCTGGTAATCGGGGTCGCGCAGAGCCTGTTGAAGGGTGTAGTCCACACTCTTCAGATCGATGACCTGCTCATCCGCGCGCACCACCTTCTGGTAGAGGATGATGCCGTCCGCGGGTGAGTAGAAGAAGTCGGGGTCGACGAACCGCGGACGCCGTGGATCGCGGAAGAAATAGTTCTCCGCCAGCCAGCTCGGCGACTTGTCGCCCAGCTCTTTTACTTCGCTTGCCACCCATTCTTCGATGCTTTGCGCCATCACGTCCTCTGTTCCGTCGGCCCGATCGGGCAGAGTGCCGTGCCGTGTTCTGTAGCCGACCTGATGCACCGCGCGCTGATGCGCCGTGCTTATACACCGTGCCGATGCACCGTGTTGATGCGCCGTACTGATGCGCCGTACTGGTGCACCGTGCGCTGATGCGCCGTCGGATACCTGGGGCACCTCGCCCCGTCTGTCGAGAGGTGCCTCACAAAGGCAGACAGCAAGGGCGGGGCGGCGCCGTACGCGGTTTGGGTGCGCAGGTCTCGCTGGTCAGCGGCGGCCGGTCCACATTCTTGCTGTGCGCTAAAACTGGCAAGCGGCCGGATGGCATGTCAATCCTCTGGCAGGAAGCTGTCAGACGATTGACACGTGATTGTCCGCCTGGGTAGAACGGCGCTGAGGCGTCAAGGACGCCCACGGGAGCGGTTCTCCCTTTCAGGGAGTCAAGGGAGTCATCCTAAAATACCGGCCAGGGGGTTGGGATATGGCAAAACCGCTGAAAGATTGGGTGGAGAGCGAAGTCCTGAGACTCGACGAGCGGTCGCCCACATGGCTGTCCGACGTCTATTTCTTCCGTGACCCGAGCCGTCGGCGGGTCATCGACGCATCGTATTTCTTCTCGCCGGCCGATGGTGTGCTGCTCTACCAGAAGACGGTCAAGCCGACGGAACCCATCGTCGACATCAAGGGCGTCCCCTATACCCTGCGCGATGCGCTCCGCGATCCGGAGTACGACAAGGAGAGCCTGGTCATCGGCATCTTCATGACGTACTTCGATGTGCATGTGAACCGGATTCCCTACCGCGGCATCCTGTCCTATCGGGAACTGCCGCCGATCCACACCTACAACCGGCCGATGCTCGATGTCGAGAACAGCCTGCTGTACGACCTCAGGGTGGATGTCTCCGACGCGCAGTATCTGCGGCCCAACCAGCGGATGGTGAACCGCGTCTACGCCCCGGCGCTCGGGCAGTCGTACTACCTGCTCCAGATCGCCGACTACGACGTCAGCTGCATCACGCCGTTCCGGCTCGGGCAGAACATCCCGGTGCACCAGGGCGCCCGGTTCTCGCAGATCCGGTACGGCTCCCAGGTCGATCTGGTCATACCGCTCTCCGAGAAGTACCGGCTGACACCGGTTCACCGGGACTCGGACCATGTACAGGCCGGACTGGACGAACTGGTGCGTGTCATACGGACCTGACGGATCACTGGGCCGGCCTCGTCCGGCCGGTCCGGACAGGGGGCCTCATGGTGACGGACCTCAGTGGGACGGGAGAGAAGGGCATTTCCGATATGAGTACGGCCGGCCTCCAGCTTCCGCCGCGGTACTGGGCGCGCACGCTGCTCGCCGATGACGCGGCGGTCTGGCAGAACCTGATCGAACACTACGAGGAAGTCCAGGAATCCGATGTCAGCTACTACCCGGAGGAATTCCTGGAGGAGGTGCTGGACGGAAAGGTCGACCCCTGGACCGACACCCGGGCGGTGTTCCACGAGGACCGGCTCGTCGGATACGCCGTCGTCCGCAACAAGACCGATGGAGTCGACCGGCAGATACTGACCATCGAGGGTCTGGTCGACCCCCGGGACCACGGCCGGGGAATCGGCGGATATCTCATCGACTGGTCCAAGCGCCGGGTGCGGGAACGGCACCGGACGGTCGGCCACCGCCGGGAGTCGGCCGCCGTGGTGTGGGCACCGGAACAGAACGCCTCCTTGCGGTCACTGGCGGAACACCATGGGTTCCGGGCCACGCGCTGGTGGTACGAGATCACCTGCCGGCTGGATTCCACCCCCGCACTCGCCGTCCCCGAACTACGGGAGGGATTCGAACTGCGGGTGCTGCGGCCCGCCGACATGGTCCGGCTCCGCGAGGCGCACAACGCCAGTTTCGAGGACCAGCGCGAGGACGGCCGGGTGTCCCCGGAGCGATGGCTTGAGGATTTCGAGAGCGATCCGCTCTTCCGCCCGGATATGTCCTACCTCATAGTGGACGGCTCCCAGACGATCGTGTCGTACGTCCTCACCCAGGAGAATTCCTGGGAGGAGTACGGGGCGCGGGTGCGGGAGTTGCGCATCAACTATCTGGGCACCCCGCCCGCCTGGCGCGGCCGGGGATTCTTCCGGCACCTGACGGCCGCCGTGGATCTGCGGGCCAGGGAGGAGAATTTCGACTACATCGGATTCACGGTGGACTCCAAGAATCCGACGGGTGCGCTCAAGGTCTTCGAGCGCGCGAACATGTTCGACTGGGACCGCGACGACTGGGAGTGCTGGATCGGCTATACGTCCGTTCTTCCCCAACTGACGGGACTGCTACGGTAGGACGCATCGCTCGGGCCGAGCCGTAAGAGATCAACCATGCCGGTTCGGAAGGGAAAATAAACGGTGAGCACGACGGAATCAGAGGTTCCGGCGTCCAGCGTCCTGCGCCGCGTTTATCGCAAGTACCGCAGCAAAGTGTGGCTGACATACAGCCTGGTGGTCCTTGAGGAAGCATTCAATCTGCTCTACCCCTTCGCCATAGGCATCGCCATCGACGGACTGCTCGACGACAATCCGGCGCGCATCATCCCGTTCGTGGCGATCTGGGCCGTCCATGCCGTGGTCGGACTGCTGCGGCAGTGCTATGACACCCGCGTCTTCACCAGCATGTACGCGAGCCTGGCCGCCGATGTGGTGCTGGAGCAGCGCAGAGAGGGGCTCTCCGACTCGGTCATCGTGGCGCGTTCCACACTGTCGCGGGAGTTCGTCGAATTCGCCGAAACACATATCCCTTCCATCATCTCCGGTCTGCTCGCCATCGTCGGCTCGCTGGTCATGCTGTTCACCTACAGCGTGGAGAGCGCCTTCTACTGCGTTCTGCTGATCGTGCCGATCGTGGCGGTGAACTGGTGGTACGCGGGACGGGCCTATGCACTGAGCCGCGAGCTGAACGATCAGCAGGAACGCGAGGTGGACGTCCTCACCTCCGGGAGCGAGCAGAGCATAAGGCGCCACTACGGGCTGCTGCGCAAATGGGAGATCAAACTCTCGGACGCGGAGGCGAAGAACTGGGGCACGCTGGAGGTCTTTGTCATCGTGCTGTGCGTCCTGGTGTTCTTCCAGGCCACTTCGTCCCCGGAGGCCCAGGCGGGGACCATCTTCGCCGTCATCTCCTATGTCCGCACCTATACGGAGAGCCTGGACACGCTCCCGGACATCATTCAGGACCTCGCCCGTCTCATCGACATCAGACGGCGTATCGCCCCCAACGCCCCCGGTACGCCCGGGGACCCCGGAGCCGCCGCAGCCACCGGAGCCGCGGACGAGTCCGGCGCGGAGCGCCCCGGCTCCGGCCCCCCGCCGCCGCCGCCCCTTCCGACACCTCCCTCAATCGACGACGCCAAACCACAGAAGGGTGGACCGACGTGACCGATTCGGGTCCTCTGGTCAGCGTCCTCATGCCGTGTTTCAACCGGCCGTATCTGATGGAGAACCGGTCGATCCCCTCGGTGCTGGCGCAGACCCACCGCGCCTGGGAACTGGTCGTGGTCAGCGACGGCCTGGACAACCACCCGGTCCGCGCCGCGGTGCGGAGCTTCGGCGACAGCCGGATCAGATACGCCGAGATTCCCCGCCCCGACTACACGGGGCTCGACCGCACCCGGCGCTGGTACATCGCGGGCGCCGCCGCCCGCAACCACGCGGAGCGGCTCGCCACCGGCGAGATCATCGCCCTGCTGGACGACGACGACGCCTTTGAGCCCAACCATCTGGCGGACTGTGTACGGATGCTGACGGAGACCGGCGCCGATCTCTGCTATGGCCTGGTGCGGCTGTACGACGCCAACCTCGGGGAGTACCGGGACTCGTACGAGCCCTGGGACGCCCCCGGCACCCTCGGGGCGTTCCTCACCGAGAACGTGCTCTACACCCCGAGCGTCGCCTACCGGGCGAAGTGGAAGGAGCCCCCGTACCCCACCGACGGCGAGCGGGCCGCCGACCACGGGAAGTGGCTCGCGATGCACGCGGCGGGCGCGGTGTTCACCGGCACCGAGGCCGCGCAGGCCGTGTACTACGGGGACAGCTTCGACGGTGTCCTGCGGCTGACCACCCCCGGCGTCCCGCCCACCGAGCCCGTGCAGCAGGCCGTGCGCGGTCTCACCCGCACCCGGGGGCTCACCGGGCCCGGCCCGTACACCACCGAACTGGAGTCCGCGCTCGCCGACCGACTGGGCGTCGCCGCGGCCGTCGCCGTACCGGACGCGGCGGCCGGGCTCGAACTGGCGCTGCGCGCGGTCACCGAACTCCGCCCGGGCCGACCGGAGGTGGTGGTGCCGAGCTACGCGCCCGCCGCCACCGCCGACGCCGTACTGCGCGCGGGGCTCACGCCCGTGCTGTGCGATGTCGAGCCCCTGACGCTGACCATGACGGCCGACACCGCCGGCCCCTGGATCTCCCCGCGCACCGCCGCGCTGCTGCCCGTGCATGTCCATGGCATCCCCTGCGATCCCCGGCCCCTGCGGGAGCTGGCCACCGCGCACGATCTGCTGCTCGTCGGCGACGCCGGGCCCGCCCTGGGGGCGTCCACCGTGGACGGACCCACCGGTTCGGCCGGGGACTTCGAGGTCTTCGGTTTCGGCGAAGGGACCCCGCTGTGCTGTGGCGAGGGAGGGGCCGTGGTCTGCCGGGATCCCGAACTCGCCGCGCTGCTGCGCGAGCCGGCGGCCGGGCGTACGGAGTCGACCCGCGCGGGGGCCATGGGCCGTGCCGGGTACGCCGGGCCCCGGCTCACGGAGTTCGCGGCGGCCGTGGCGGTGGCCGGACTGCCGCTGCTCGATTCCTGGCTGGCCGCCCGGCGTACGGCCGCCGAGCGGTACCGCGAACTCCTGGCGGCGGTGCCGGAGCTGCGGGTGGTGGGCCCGCACCCCGGTTCCGACTCCGGCCCGGACATCGGACCCGACGCCAGCCCGCACCCCGGACCCGACGCCAGCCCGCACACTCGACCCGGCACCGACGGGCGGCGGCCCAGCTGGGCTGACCTCACCCTGCTCACCCCGTCCGTCGCGCTGACCGCCCGGATCGTCACCCGGCTGGCCGACCACCGGATCGCGACCGGCACCCGCCATCAGCCGCTGCACCGCTCCCCCGTGCACGCCCGCCATGCCGCCGGGCCGCTGCCGGTCGCCGACGCGGTCGCCGGGCGGGTCGTCAATGTGCCCATCGGCCAGGAGATCCCCGATGAGTCCATCGTCCTGGTGGCCGGAGTGCTGCGCCATGAACTGGCTGCTGCGGACAGGGGGTTCGCATGATCCACCACGCACCGGAACGGCTCGTGGTGTTCGGCGCGGGCGGACACGGCCGGGAGATCGTGGAGGCCGTCCTGGCCATCAATGCCGTACGGCCCCGCTGGCAGCTGCTCGGCGTCCTCGACGACACCGAACCGTCCGCCGGGGAACTGCGCGGACTGGGCACGGAGTTCCTCGGCCCGACCTCCCGTATCCGCTCGCTCGACGCGCGGTACGTCATCGGCATCGGCGACGGGGCGGTCCGGCGGCGGCTGGATCTGATGGCCGCGCACTCGGCGCGGCCGGCCACCCCGATCGTGCATCCCACCGCGTCGGTCGGCCGCCGGGTGACGCTCGGCCCGGGCTGCTATGTCGCGGCGCACGCCACCGTGACCACCAACTGTGTGCTCGGCCGGCACAGCCATGTCAACGTCGGCGCCTCGGTCAGCCACGACAACGTCATGGGCGCTTACTGCACCCTCGCCCCCGGCACCCGGCTGGCGGGGCGCGTGGTGACGGACGACGGAGTCACCCTCGGCCTCAACAGCGCGGTCCTGCCGGGCGTACGGCTCGGTGCGTGGAGCGTGGTCGGCGCCGGGGCGACCGCGCTGCGCGATGTCCCGGCAAGGTCCGTCGTCATCGGCACTCCGGCCCACCCGATCGAGGAAGCGACCCGGACCACACCAGGAGTGAGAGGACAATGAGCGAACTCGCGGACGGCTCGTCAGCCCATGCCCCCACCACTGCCCAGGCACCCGACTCCCCTACCACTGCCCAGGCACCCGAATCCCCCACCGCGTCCACCCGGGCACCCGCGTCCACCCGGGCGCCGGACTCCCCCGCACCGAACGGCGAGATCTACAGCGACGCCTTCTACTCCGACATCGAGCAGGGCTCCCTGCGCTCGGCCCGGGTGATCGTCCCGCTGGTCACCGCCGTGCTGTCACCCGGATCCGTTGTCGACGTCGGCTGCGGTACGGGGGTGTGGCTCGCGGAGTTCGCCAGGCACGGCGCCGGCCGTATCTCCGGCTTCGACGGCGAATGGGTCGCCGGGGAACGCCTCCGTATCCCCGCCGACCGGTTCCGCGCCATCGACCTCGCCGAGGCGGGCGACCATCTGGAGCGGCACGATCTGGCCGTCTGCCTGGAGGTCGCCGAGCATCTGCCGGCGAGCGAGGCGGACCGGCTCATCGGCGCGCTGACCGCGAGCGCGCCCGCGGTGCTCTTCTCGGCGGCGATCCCCGGCCAGGGGGGCGTGGGCCATGTCAATGAGCAGTGGCTCGACTTCTGGGCGGAGAAGTTCACCGCCCGGGGCTACCGCTGCTTCGACTTCATTCGCGGCCAGGTCTGGGACAACGAGGAGGTGGAGCCCTGGTACGCCCAGAATGTGGTGCTCTTCGCCGACGAGGCGACGGCGGCGGGCCGCCTCGGTGACCTCCCCCCGGCGGGACTGCCCGTACGGGTCGTCCACCCCCGGGTCTTCCACAACGCGCTGGACGCCTGGGTATGAGGTACCGCCCGCATCCCCGCGACCCGCACCGCCAACGCCCGCATCCCCGCGACCCGCACCGCCCGCACTTGCACAGCTCGCCCGCACAGCACCGCGTCAGCCGGGTGCGTCGGTCTCCGGGAGGGACGTCCAGTCCTGGCGGCGGACCTCGTAGCAGCTCAGAGCGACGGCGGTGGCCACATTGAGCGAGCCGACCCGGCCGAGCTGTGGAATGAAGGTGACGGCGTCGCACAGGCTCAGACACTGGGCCGACAGCCCGCGGTCCTCGTTCCCGACGGCCACGCAGGTGCTGCCGGAGAGGTCCATCTCATGGATCGGCGCGGCCTCGTCGGCCAGTTCGAGGCCGACCAGGCGGTAGCCGTCGGCCCGGACCCGGCTCACGGCCTCCGTCAGCTCGGCGAAGACCTGGACATCCAGATAGCGGTCGGTGCCCATGGCCACCTTCTGCGCCTTGGCGTTACGGGGCGACGCGGTGGCCCCGACGAGATAGAGCCGCCCCACGCCGAACGCCGCCGCCGTACGCACGATGGAGCCGACGTTGAACGGTGACTGCACCCCTTCGAGCAGCAGCGCCAGCTGCGCCGAACTCTGTCTCTTCCAGGACCGATGCAAACGCTTGAGTTCGGTTCCCCTGAGCTGCTGCATTTCTCTCAATCCGTTAGGAGAGGTCAGTTGACCACTGGACTTGTCACCACTGGACTTATCACTGCTGAACTTGTCACTGCTGGACCTACGACTCCCGGTCAGCCGAATTCTGGACTTCGAGCAGTCGGTATCCACGATGGGACATCAGTCGCACCGCCGGAAAATCCTGTGCGTTCAGCCATTTCGCCAGGGAATCCGAGCCGAGGTGTTTCTGCACCACCAGATACGCGGTGCCGCCGGGCTGGAGCCGGGAAAGCCAGCGCCGGAGCATGGCGTGCATTTCCTCTTTGCCCACCCGGATCGGCGGATTGGAGTAGATCGTCCCGAACCGGACATCGTCCGGAACCTCGTCCGGCAGGCAGGCGGTCACATTCCCCAGACCCGCGCTCTCGGCGTTCTCCCGCACCAGCCCGAGCGCGCGCTCGTTCACATCCACCGCCCAGACGCGCAGCCGCTTGCGCCGCGACGCGAAGGTCAGCGCGATGGGCCCGTAACCGCAGCCCAGATCGAGGATGTCGCCACGGTTCCTGGGCAGCGGCGCGTTCTCCAGCAGCACCTTCGTACCCGCGTCGAGCCGGGAGTACGAGAAGACCCCGGTGTCGGTCCGCAGGTCGAGCCGCACATCGTCGAGTTCGACCCGGACCAGGCCGGGCCGGGAGGTCACCGCCGGGTCCGATGAGAAGTAGTGCCGGCCCTGGTCGGCCACTTCGGCCAACTCCTCTCCTGTTACGCACAGTGATCAGAGGGAGGGAGTCGCTGTGCGACGCACAGTTTACAGCGCGCTCGGCCACACCCCGAACGGGACCGGAAGCGGCAGGAATACCCGCCGCACAGCTCGCTGCACAACGTTACCGAATATTACCGCAGAGGGAGAACCGTCATGACCCGTCCGAACTGGGCAGCCCGCCGGGGAAAGGCGGGCATGTGGTGCGCCCTGTGAAATCCGAGATCATCACGGGCCGGCAGCGGTACTCCCTTTCCGAGGTGAAAGCGGCGGCGCTGAACGCTGCCGCGGAAATGGCCGACCGGGGCGTGCGAAGCGGTGACCGGGTCCTGCTCACCACGGATAATTCGGTCGACCACATCGTGGCATTACTCGCGCTGATACATCTCGACACCTCGATCGTGCTCGTGGACCACCACCGCACCCCGGACCGCCAGCGCGAGACCGCCACCCGGACCAGGGCGGCTTGGGTGGTCCACCACACCGCCGACACCGTCGCCGGCACAGTCGCGGAAGCCGCCGCCACCGGGCCGGGCCCGGCGTCCCTCCGCGTCGAGGAGCTGACCGCCGAGCGGAGCGGAGGCGCCAGGGGAGAGCTGCGTCAGGCCGACTGGTACGGCCGCCGGGACGCCCTGATCTGCTGGTCATCCGGCACCGCCGGCGAACCGAAGGCCGTGGTGCGCTCCGGCGCTTCGGTGCTGCGCAATATCGAGGCCACCGCGGACCGGATGAGCTATCGGCCCGACGATGTGCTGCTGCCGCTGCTGCCGTTCTCCCACCAGTACGGGCTGTCCATGGTGCTGTTGTGGTGGATGACGGAGTGCGCGCTCGTCGTCCCCTCGTCGTCCCGGCTGGACCAGGCCCTCGCCTGCGGCGCGGAGGCCGGGGTGACGGTGGTCGACGCGGCCCCGTCCACGTACCACGGCATCCTCAAACTGGTGGCCCGGCGGCCCGTACTCGGCGAGGGGCTGCGGCCGGTGCGGATGTTCTGCGTCGGCGGCGCCCCGCTCGGCCCCGGGCTCGCGCGGACCTTCCGCAGAGCCATGGGACGACCGCTGATCGACGGCTACGGCAGCACCGAGGCGGGCAATATCGCACTGGCCGTCCCGGAGAACGCGATCGGCTGCGGGCGCCCGGTCGACGGTGTCGAGCTGACCATCCGCACCGAGGCCGGTGCCCCGGCCCCGGCGGGCACGGTCGGCGAGATCTCCGTACGCACCCCCGGCCTGATGGCGGGCTATCTCACGGCGGACGGCGAGCTGGAACCACTGCCGCACGACCGCCACGACCGCAACGGCCGCTACGACACAGGGGACCTCGGCTATCGCGACACCGAGGGGAATGTCTTCGTCGTCGGACGGAAGAACGCCGTCCACCGGCTGGGCCACACCCTCTACCCGGAAGCGCTCGCCGCGGCGGCCGAGGTGTGCGGGCGCCCGGTCCGGGTCGTCCCGCTGCCCGACGAACGCCTCGGCAGCAGGCTCGTGTTCGTGGTCGAGGACGAGACCGGGCGCGACGCCCGGCACTGGCGCCGGCTGATGTCACCGGCCCTCGCCGCCCACGAGCAGCCGAACCAGGTCCTCACCGTCCCCCGGTTCCCGGTGAACCGGCGCGGCAAGACCGACCTGCGGCAGCTTGCGGACCTGGTGACCGCCGCGCTCACCTCCGTACCCCCTGCTCCCCCTCACCCCGACACCCCGGACCCGGACCCGGTCACCGGGGCGCTCACCTCCGTACCCCCTGCTCCCCCTGCTCCCCCTCACCCCGACGCCCCGGACGCGGCCGGTCCACCCGACAGCCTTCTCCCACCCAGGAGGGACCGATCATGAGCATCGACACCCAGTCCACCGTGACCACACCGCCGCTCCCCGGGCGGCTCGAAGCGATCGACTCCGTACTGGATTTCGTCCGTGCCGATCCCGCTCCCCTGCTGAAGATCCTGGTCGAGATATCCAATCACCGGACCGCGACGGCCGAGCTGGATTCGTTCACCGCGGCCCTGGAGGGGGCCCGGGAGGAGATCGCCGGGCATCGGCCCGGCCGGGTCGGCTCGGCCGCCGTCTTCATGCCGTCGAATGTGGTGCTGTACTCCTACGCCCTGCTGCTGCTCGTGCCCTCGCTCTATGTCGAGGAGCTGACGTTCCGCCCTTCGGGCCAGGTCGGGGACCAGACCCGCAGGATCCATGAACTGCTCGCCCCCGTCCACGGGCTGCCGATCCGTCTTGCGGAGCTGTCCCAGCGCGCGTTCGTCGAGGGACCGGCGGCGGAGGCGGACCTGGTGACGTTCACCGGCACGTACAAGAACGTCGAGACGATCCGCGCGGGTCTGCGGCCGGACCAGCTTCTGGTGTTCTTCGGCCAGGGGGTCAACCCCTTCGTCGTCGCGCGCGGCGCGGATCTGCGGCGGGCCGTCGAGGGCGCGGTCTCCGTCCGGATGTTCAACTCCGGCCAGGACTGCTACGGCCCCGATGTCTTCCTGGTGCACTCCGCCGATCTGGAGGCGTTCCTCGGCATGCTCTTCCGGGCACTGGGCGAACTGCGCTTCGGGGACTACGCGGACCCGGCCGCCGACTACGGCCCGGTCTACTACACGGCCGCGCTGGAGACCGCGTCGGAGCATCTGCGCCGGCACAGCAAGCGGATCGTGTACGGCGGCGAGGTCGACTTCCGGCAGCGGCGCGTGTCCCCGACCGTGCTGGTCTGGCCGTTCAGCGAGAACGGGCCGCTGGAGGAGATGTTCGCGCCGATCTTCAATGTCGTCCCGTACGACACGGTCGGACAGTTGCACCGGCGGCTGACATCGCCGTTCATGAACGAGCGGGCGATGGCCGCGATGGTCTACGGCGACGCACCCGAGACCGTCGAACTGCTCGCCCAGCGCCACTACACCTGTGTGAACAGGACCCTCACCGAGGCGGAGGACGGCAACCGCCCCTTCGGCGGGCACGGCATCATCGCCAACTACCTGGCGTACGGGGAGAAACGACTCGCCGTCCCCCTGCTGCTCTCCCAGGTGGTGGCCGAGCACTATCCCGCCGTGATCGCCCTGCGGGCGGACGGCGGTGGGCGCCGTGGCTGACACCACCGACAACCGCCCGTCGGGGACCCGGACGTACGCGGGTGCCTGGGAGGCCGTGGCCGACTTCCTCACCGCGTCAGACGTCGGCACGGTCTTCGGGCTGCCCGCCGACGATCTCGACCTGCTGCGCGCGCTGGCGGGCCCGGGTACCGGCACGGGCCCGGACACCGGCCGCCCGGACACCTACACCGACATCGCCATGATCCTCTGCCGCGACCAGCGCAACGCGATGTTCATGGCCACCGGCCATGCGCTGATGTCCGGCCGCCCCTCGGTCTGCGCGGTGGGCAAGGGTCCCGCCACCGCCAACGCCGTCGCCGGGCTGCTGGAGGCGAAGTACTCCGCCGCCCCGGTGCTGCTGCTCGCCGCCGGGACCGCCGACCGGCGGCGGGGCTCGGCCGCCTTCCAGGAGACCGACCAGCTCGCCCTGGTCGCACCGCTGGTGAAGTGGGCACACCGGGTGGACCACCCCGAGCGGCTGGTGCCCGCCCTGGAGAAGGCGCTGGCCGTGGCCGCGGGCCCGGTGCCGGGGCCGGTGTATCTCGAAGTGCCGGACCATCTGCTGGGCGCCGAGATCGTCCGGCGGCGGCCCTGGGCCGCTCCGCCACAGCTTCTGCGGCGCTACGACGCGGCGCGGACGGCGGGCCCCGCGCTGGACGCGGTCCGCGCGGCGCGCAGGCCCGTCCTGCTGGTCGGCGGCGGGGTACGGGGCGCCGAAGCGGGCCGCGAGGTGGCACGGTTCGCCGAACAGCTGGGCGCGGCCGTGTTCTGTACCGCGTCGGGCCGTGGCACCGTACGGGAGGACCATGAACTGTTCTGCGGGCTGTCCGGGCTCTACGCCCGGCCGGAGACCGAGGAGATCTGGCGGCGTACCGATCTGGTGATCGCCCTCGGCAGCAGACTGGAGGAGACGGCCGTCCACGGCTGGGACCGGCTGCCGGACGCGACCCCGGTCGTACAGATCAATGTCGACTCCGCGGAGTTCTCGGCGGAGTTCGCGGGCCCGAGAGTCATCGGCGACGCGGTGGGCACCATCACGGCGTGGTCGGAGCTGCTGCCGGGAACGCCCGCGTCGGAGTCGCCGCCGCCCGGTGCGCCCTCGGCCGGGAGCTGGCGGGCCGTGGTGGCCGGGGCGCGCGCGGCCATGGCCGCGGCGAGCGCGGCCGAACTGGCCCGTATGGCATCGACGGACCGGCTGCATGTCGCCGAGGTGCTCGCCGAGCTGAACTCCGTACTGCCCCCGGACCATGTCCTCGTGCAGGAGAACGGCCTCCAGGACATGTGGTCGTATCTCTATCCCTTCCACAGCACGGGCGCCCACGGCGGCTCGGTCGTGCCCTCCGAGCAGACGAGCCTCGGCTTCGGCGCCGCGGCGGCGGCCGGGGTCAAGGTCGCGGCGCCGGACCGTACGGTGGCCGCCTTCGTGGGCGACGGCGCCTTCGAACTGTTCCGCAGCGATCTCGCCACCCTGGCGGACGACGGCATCGGGGTGCTCTATGTGGTGCTGTGCAACGGCGGTTACGGCTGGCTCCAGTCCCAGCTCGGCACCGAGGGCCCGGCCGCGGCGCGCTACTCCTTCGTCCGCCGGGACGCCCCGGTCCCGGCACTCGTCGCCCGCCCCGGGGTACGCCAGGAGAGCATCGGCGCCAAGAAAGACCTGCTGCCCGCCCTGTCGCGGGCGCTCAGCGCGTGTGCGGCCGGCCGGGTGTGTGTGGTGTGGGTCCCGGTGGCGCTGGACGATGTCCCGCCGGGCATCGGTGACGCGGACGGAGTTCCGCAGTGAGCGACGAGGCGGGGCGGTGCGCGGAGAACCGGGACGCGAGCGAACGACAGGTCGGAGCGCGGCGAGGTGAGGACATGAGCGGCGTCAGGTCGGAGTTCAGCGAGGTGAGGACATGAGCGGCGTCAGGTCAGAGTGCGGCGAGGTGAGGACATGAGCGGTTACGGAGCAGAGCGTCGCGGCGAGGTGGGGCGATGAGCGGCATGACGGCGGCAGGGCACTCCGACCGGCTCCGCGCGGTGCGCAGACGGGTCGTCATCACCGGCCGCGGCGCGGTCACCCCGCTCGCGGTGACCGCCGACGGCACCTGGGCGGCGATGCTGGCGGGCCGCAGCGGCATCCGGGCGATCACCTCCTTCGACGCCTCCGACCTGCCCACGTCGATCGCCGGGCAGATCGAGGGGTTCGACCCCGGCGACTATGTGCCGCGCCGGGTCAGCCGCCGTATGGACACCTACGCGCAGTACGCGGTCGCCGCCGCCGCGCAGGCCGTCGCGTCGGCGGGGCTGAGCATCGGTGACCGCCTCGGGGACCGTACGGGGGTCGTCGTCGGCAGCGGTTACGGTCCCGTCCACACCAACCACGCGATGGTGCACACCCTGCGGGACAAGGGGCCCCGCTTTGTCACCCCGTACTCCCAGGTGACCGGCGCGATGGACAGCGCGGCCGGTGAGATCAGCATGCTGCTGGGCGCCCGTGGCCCGTCGCGGGCGATCTCCACGGCGTGTGCCTCGGGCGCCGACGCCATCGGCGAGGCGGTCCGCTGGATTCGCTTCGGCGTCACCGATGTCGCCATCGCGGGCGGCGCGGACGACTGCGTCACCCGGGCCGACATCGCCGGTACCGGCAACGCCGGGGCGCTGTCCGTACGGACCGGTGAACCGGACAAGGCGTCCCGGCCGTTCGACATCGACCGGGACGGGTTCGTGATGAGCGCGGGTGCCGGAATCGTGGTGCTGGAGGAGGCCGGTGCAGCGGTCGCCAGGGGTGCGCCCGTTCTCGGCGAGGTGATCGGCTATGCGGCGACCTCCGACGCGTACCACTGGACCGCGCCGCAGAAGGAGGGTGCCGGAATGAAACGGGCCATGCGCGAGGCGATCGAGGACGCGGGTATCGGCCCGGCGGACATCGGCTATGTCAATGCGCACGGGACGAGCACGCTGCTCAATGACGCGATCGAGTGCCAGGCGATCCGTGAGGTTCTCGGCGAGCATGCGACGACCATTCCGGTCAGTTCCACCAAGTCGATGACGGGCCATATGATCGGCGCGGCCGGCGCGGTCGAGCTGATTGCCGCACAGTCGGCGCTGACCACCGGATTCGTACCGCCGACCATCAATTGTGACAACCCGCTGGACCCGGAGATGAATTTCGTGCCGCACCGGCCCCAGCGGCGGGACGTACGGGTCGCGATGAGCAATTCCTTCGGCTTCGGCGGACACAACGCGGTCCTGATCGTGCGCCGCTGGGAAGAGTGACCCGGGGGCCCGGAGCGGGGCCGCGACAGCCCCGCCC